>JABLTI010000218.1 GCA_013166835.1 Promethearchaeati archaeon
ATTCTTGGATCTATAGTATAACCTGTTATGCCTATCCAGGGAGTATTCACACTACCAGTTTCACGGAAATCTTCCAATAGACCTTTCACAGAGTCAATAGCAATTGCAAAACCAATGCCTTGTGAGAAAGGTATTACAGCTGTGGGAATTCCAATTAATTCAGCATTAGTATTAACAAGCGCTCCTCCAGAATTGCCTGGATTGATTTCAGCAGTTGTTTGGATGAGTCCTTCTAATTGAGCATTTTGAGCACTAATGCTTCTGTTTAGTGCGCTAACTAATCCAAAAGTAACACTTTCACCCAATCCTAATGGATTTCCTACAGCAATTGCAAATTGTCCAACTTTTAAATCCGATGAATTGCCGATAGTTATTGGATCCAAATCCTTTTCCTTAAGCTCAAGAACTGCAATATCTAATCCCTTTATCATACCTATGACTGTTGCATCCATCTTCTTTCCACCATGAAGTTGTATGCCTATTTTCTGAGCATTTCGTACAACATGAGCATTAGTAATTATTATACCATCTTCTTCAACAATAACTCCAGAGCCCATTCCCTGAACTGGTGCTACTCTAAAAAGATCTACTCTAGTCATAATTGTTGTGTACACACTAACAACTGATGGTAGGACATCTTCTACAACCGCAACAAATTTGTCTTCTAGCTTATCTAGTGTCATTAGGAAACCCCTTTGCTTATTATTCAACTATTATCTATACTTATTTAAATTGACTAATAAATTATTAGTAATGTAAATGACCATTTTATTTTCCTAAAGGAGTTTATTAATAGCGTTCAATATATTTTTAATGATTAAACATTTTTGAATACTTTAACAGCATAATAAGTAATGGCGCGATATTTGATATGGATGTAGAAATGAACTCTAAAACCTCTACTCGAGATATTATCAAATCAATGAATTACAATGTCAAACTTATCTTTGGTTTCTATTTGTTCAATTCACTAGGCAGAGGCATATGGATGGGTACGGCATTAAGCATGTACATCTATATTTTTGCTGGTGAAGCAGGTGGACTTTTTGGTCTAAGTCAAAGTGTAGTGTTAGGGCTTACTTCAGCAGCATCAGGTATCACCATGACTCTTTTTGTTTTTCCTGCGGGGTATTTTGCTGATAGATTTAGAAGAGATATACTACTGAAAATCGCGGGAGTTATTGGAGTTATAGGGCTAGCTTTTGTTGCTTTTGGAAATTCTTTTCTCTATATTTTCATAGCATTATTCCTATTAGGGTTATTCAATGCACTTGTTCGTCCTTCTTTAGAAGCATTATTTGCAGATTCTGTTGCATCAGGATATAGATCAAAAATCTATTCTTGGTCGCACCTTGTAAATCAATTTGCAATGGCTGCGGGACCATTTTTTGCAGCTATTTTGTTTGCTATCATTGGAAATGAATGGGATCTAGGGATCCTAAAGAAAGTAATGTATGTTGGGTTTGCTGTAAGTTTGATAGCAATTGTCATTCTATTCATATTCAAAGACGAACGAAGTCTAGGAAAAGAAAGTGAGGCAATAGCAAAGGAAGTAACAGAAGAGGTAGAAGAACAAAAGAGTAGACTAGCTCTAAAAGTTGATTCTGGAAAAGCTGCGAAACTTATACCCATTCTCTTAGTTTCATCAAACCTAATAGTCGGAATAGGAGCTGGAATGTCAATAAAATACTTCCCAGTATTCTTTACGGAAGAATATTTCATTTCGCCAGTTTGGTTGAATATCATAATGGGAGCGACTTCATTAGCAACGGGCTTATTAGGTTTGGGATCTCAGAAAATATCCTTAAGATTAGGACGAGTTCAAACTATATTTGTAGTTCAATTCATTGCTACTTTCTGTTTATTAATAATAGCAATCTATCCACCATTTGGTGTTTTAGTTCCATTCTTTATTTTACGTGGTTCATTCATGAATGCAGGTCAGCCACTCAGCAGATCAATTTTGATGGATGTAATTCCGAAGAAACGTCGAGGTATTTGGAATTCAATAGAAGCAATTGCATGGGGATTATTCTGGAATGCTTCTGCTGTTATAGGAGGTTTCATTGTTGGTGCAAACAACAATTTCAATTTATGTTTCATCATTACCACTTTTGTTTACATCGTTGGAATGATTCCTGTTATTTTGATGATGCCTCTTGTAGGCAAAGAACGAGAAGCAAAAGATCAGGGTGAGGTAATTGACTCATCAAAATTGGTTGACAATGAAAGTGCTATGTCTGATAGCTTAATAGATACTGATTTCACGTCTGCAAGCATTGTCACCGAGGAAGCATCAGAAGGACTCTCAAAGTAATAATAATGAATTGTTTTATTATTCCCGAAGTCCTTTGAGTGATCTCTTAATAATGGTTTTAATTATTCCTTTACTAATGAAGTCTGTAGCAATAGCATTAGCAAAATCAAGTCTATCAAAATAAAGTCTTAGGCTTTTAATTTTATAGTTTTCATAAACTAGAACTTCTGCTTGATTAGAGACTACACTAGTTCCATCTGGAAGTTTTGCTTTAACTGTGAATTCCTCAAAAAAGATATTATTTTCTACCATTATATTGACAGGCTCAAATTTTATTTTATTAACATTAGCAAACAACCAATCGAAAAATTTTCTTGCTCCATCTTTTCCTTTTAGAACATCACCTAAGACAACAACTTCGCAGTCATCAGTGAAAAATTCAACTAATTCGTCTACGTTCATCTTTTCAATTGCATTATCGAAATCCATTGCTGCACTTTTGATACCATCCGGTGTTTGCTTTAACAAATTGAATTCACTTCCATTTAATTAGATACACTAACTTGTATTTCAGTTTAATGAGAGAACTAATTATTGAGAGAAGTCCACTTATATATCGAAAAATTATAGCTTCATTTTATCTTTTTTTTTCACTTTAACTTTCTAAATTCATATTTTTACTCAGCTTCTTTTAAAAAAGCGAAAATAACTTAAATCAGCATATGATATTTACACT
>JABLTI010000219.1 GCA_013166835.1 Promethearchaeati archaeon
AAAGATGAAAATGGAAAAGATGTTTATCATTTAATGACAATTTTCCCCGGTTGGTTTGAGTTATACTTGATGAGAGGAGAGAAAAATGAAGAAACTAAATTGTTTGCTGAAAGAGTGGAAAAACTGTTTGAATCAGCATACAAACTAGGGAACGAGGAAATAATAAATCAATCAATGAGAGATGTTGGAGCTCACATAAAGGTTCTAGCAACAGCTCCACCAACAAGTGCTACAATTAAAGTCGAAAAAGAATTACCACAAAACGAAAATCGCATATTTGCTACTAAAAGCATCTTAGAAATCTTCAAACAAATAGATGAAGATGAAATTATAGCAGTTGGTCATTGTTTCTGTCGTTTTGAGAAAGAATTAATCGGTGATCATTGTCGGGCAGACATGCCAATGGAAACATGCATCTCAATTGGTCCTGGAGCAGAACACGTACTCAAGCAAGGAATTGCAAGACAAATAACAAAAAATGAAGCAATGAGTATGATCAAGGAGTTCCAAGACAAGGGGTGTATTCACCAAGCAACACAAATCATTCCATTGAAGGATTTCCAGGCGAAGTATCCAATAGATATCTTCTGTAATTGCTGCTGGGATTGCTGTGGAATAATTGGGAATTACAATCGAGGTTACTTACCATATGTATTGAAAACATATCATAGAGCAACAATACCTGATATTAGCAAATGCACTGGATGCGACGAATGTGTGAAATTCTGCCCGGTTGGAGCGATAAAATTGAATGCCAAAAACCTTGCAGAAATCAATGATGAATTCTGCATTGGTTGTGGTCAATGCTACCATCACTGTGAATACGAGGTCATTGAGCTAGTTGAAGATGAAAGGGAAGCTTTCCTTAGAATTTTGGATAAAGAACAAGCTCGAATCAAACCCAAGGATTTCGAGGAAGATGAAATTGTAATTGATATAGATAAACCAAGCGAGAAAGCTGAAGTTTTGGAAGTGCTAAGAGAAACTCAAAGCAAATTCACTCAAGAGGATAATCTAAAGACTTTTAAAAATTGGAATAAAGCAGTTCTTTACTATTTCACTGATCTTGAAGAATATTGGCATTTTAATATTAAAGATGGGATTCCTGATACATTAAAGGAAGGAAAAATCGAAAATCCAGATATTTTCTATACTCTCTCCGGTACAGTATTTATTGGCATGATGCGTGGAGAAATAGATGGATTCAAGGCATTTAGGAAAAAATGGGTTAAAATAAAAGCTTCAGTTAAAGATATGATAAAATTACAAAAGCTAATTGATTAAGAATTAAATTTAATCTGTTGTTCAATCAAGCATTTTGCTCTGAACAATTTTTTTATTTCCAAAAAGCAATCAAATTATAGTCTTATCATGAATTGAAATGATAATAAAGGGTGGAAAATTATGGGCAGTCACAAGATGTGTATGTAGTGGATGAAGTTGCGTATATCGCAAGCTATTATGGTGGACTTGTTACCATGAATGTTTCTGATCCAGCGAATCCAGTATACTGATCCCACTGACCCAAATGATTATCCAGTAACTACAAGTCCTAATCCAACTGAAACCAGTGGATTCAAGCATGGATTGATTTTTGGTTTCTCCTTAATGACATTAGTTGCTGTTATAGTCTGGATAACAGATCGTCGAAGAATTCGTTATACTGGTTAATTCTTATTTTTGAAGGATTTTTTCCTTCTCTTCTTTTATTTTTTAATTAACGTTAGATAATAGTCGACAGAAAGCTAATTAAGAATACTAACGACTAAATTCTATTGTAAATGTTATTTTATGAGATGAAAATTATGCTGCATTATAAGAAAACTATAATTCTGTTAATATTATTTGTAAATTGTTTAGCTATTCCATCTTTGAGTGGGAATAGTTCGAGTTCACTAAATGAAGATCTTCTATTCGAACCCAATGCTCTAAGTATAAGTCAGAAATGGAATTTTTCGACAACACAAAATCTTCGTGCATCCCCAGTCACAGCAGACATTAATGCTGATGGCTATCTTGAAACCTTATTTGGTAGTGTTGGTATGGAAGATGAAGCTTTATACTGTCTGGACCACAATGGCGAAGTATTATGGACCTATAATTCTTCAGGTGATATTGTAACCTGCCCTGTTGTTGCCGATCTTGATAAGGATAATAATTTTGAAATTATTTTTGGCACCATGATGGGTGATGATTATCTTGTCTGTTTAGATTCTCAAGGAAACAAATTATGGAATCGAACACTTAACGGATTAGTTGCTTCTACTCCCGCAGTAGCAGATATTAATATGGATGGTTATCAAGAAATTCTGGTGAGCGGCACTAATTGGTGGGTTTACTGTTTTGATTATACAGGTTCAATCTTATGGAATTATACAAATGCATATATTACCAATTTATACGGCAGTCCAACAATTGGTAATATAAAAAGTGATTATGGTTTAGAGATTGTTTTTGGCACTAATTATGATTATTATTTTTGTTTAAACAGTACTGGAAAACTCGTTTATACCTATAATCATACTGAATATACTGGAAGTTCACCTATAATTGCTGATTTGGAAAATGATGGAGTAAATGAAATTCTGATTTATGCAAATGATACAATTACCTGTCTTGATAACACCTTTAATGTTAAATGGAAATATGATTGCGAAGATTTGAATTTTGTTAATACAAATCCATCAATTGCAGATGTAAACAATGATGGTTTGTTTGAAATTCTAATAACATTCACAGATTATGTATCATTAGCTCCATTTATTGTCTGTTTGAATTCAACGGGTCATGAATTATGGGATTATGACTTATTAGGTGATTTCGCTTCTCCTTCTGTTATTGGTGATTTAGAAAACGATAATGTTGTGGATATAATACTTTTAGACAGCAGTGGTCACGTATATTGCCTAGATGGTCAAGGATCATTAAATTGGATCTATAATGTTACAGCTGGTGCCCTCCCACCAGGAGGTCAATA
>JABLTI010000018.1 GCA_013166835.1 Promethearchaeati archaeon
ACAATACCTTCAGCATTTAACGAATCTCTATAACGAACAACCTGAGAATAATGATTTGTTCTTCTTAATGTTGGAAGGTTTTTCTGAATCTGCAAACCATTATAATGAAGAATTAGAAGTGGATTTTCTTACTTCCATAATAAATAAAATCTTTTCATTAATTGATAGGTATTTGGAGAATGATGATCGATTAGCAGCAATAAGCGATGCTTTGTTAAATGTACTTTTAGGCTTAGTGGAAAATGAATTCTTTGATGAATTAGAAGAATACGTAGTTACACTTGTGAATAAATCAATTGATAACCCTAATAACATATTCTTACGAACAGCTGCTGCGGAAGCAACAATCATAGCAATAAGAGGTTTTGGCGATGATTGGAACTATGAAAAAACAAAGGAATTTGATATTATCCTTAAAGGATTACTCCCACCAAATGAGATTGATGGTTTCCTTGCGGGTATTTTAATCAAAGGATTATCTGAAGAAATTGATTGTTATGGTGATATGCACGAATTTTCCTCTATGAAACGAACACTAAAATCAATGAAAGACCTATTTTCACAGGATTTGCAATTCAACGATGAATCACTACTTCATTATACAAATGGTTTAGTCTATGCATTAAATTGGTTTGGTGAAGCAGAAGATTATGAAGAAATGATGGAAACTTTAGAGGATTTGACAAATCTTTCCGATAGTTATCAACAGAATTTGGAAGTAAAGATTGCTTTTGGAAATGGATTACGAATCGCTTTGGATCATTGTGGCGTAATGGAAGATCTTGATAACACAACAAAATTAGCAAAGAGATTACTACAACTTGCTGATGAATTGTCTGAGAATAAGAAAATACAGTCTTTAGCAATAATGGGTGTTTTTAAAGCTGCTACCTGGGCAGGAGTTTTTTGGGAAACAGGATTAATAAATGCTCTATTGTCTAGCGTTGAAAAAATTCATCTACGATTTCCAGAAGATATTCAAATAAAAATTCTATTAGGTAGAGGGTTATTCAATCTAACAAAAGAATTATGCTTAATTAATAGGCAAAAAATGATGAAAAAAATAGTCAATGAATTATCAAAATTAAATGAGAAGAATCCTGATATCTTTGAAATAGCTCAATTCTATTCACAGTCATTGGTCAATATTCTTTATATGTTAAGCGAATTTAGTGATAATTTCGATGAAATAAATTCTTATCTGGATGAATCAGAAAAGCTCACAGTAAAATATGAAGGAGATAATGTAATTTCTGTTAATTATTCAAAAGCGCTAGTAAATGTAATTAGAGCTCTTGGGTTATATGGACGAATTGATGAAATGGATTCCACATTGGATGTTTTAAGGGATTATGCAATTTCAACTGAAAGCTTTGATGTTTTAATTCGTCTTGGGAAAGGGTATATTGATGCAATTAAGGCTTATGGAGATCTATCAGAACTACAAAAAATCAATCCTATACTTGGGGAAATAAAAGATTGGATTGATGATGATCCTGCAAATATTGATTTACAAATTATTCTAGCAAAAGCTTTAGTAAACACTATCAGTAGTTTTGGAAAAAATAACAAAATAAATGAAATGAATCTTCATTTAGATGAATTGAGAGAAATCTTAATCCAATTTCCAGCATTTAGTACAATTCAAGTTCAATTAGCAAAAGGTCTATCTCATGCAATAAGATGGTATGTCATACAAAAAGATCTCATGCGTTGTGTTCGTCTCCTACATGAATTGCGATCAATAAGTATTGATGCTTCAGAGGAAATAGAAATCCATGAGATGCTTGCTAGATCAACAAGACGTATTTTATCAATCTCCTACAAGCTTGAGAAATTTGAACTAGTTGAAGAATTATTGGAAGGCTTAAGAAAACAACTCAAGAAATTCACTTACAATGAAAATATACAAGTAGAACTAGCTAGGGCGTTAACTTCTGTCATACTTGAAGAAACAACCTGTGATAGTAATTCTTATTGCCAGTCATTGATTTTGGAGCTTAAAGGATTAAAAATACAATTTCCAAGAAATGACAAACTAGCTGCCATACATCAAACAGTTTCTCCTTTAATTAAAGATTAATTCTCAAGTTATCCAATTGGCGGGAAAATATCATCATGAGGTTTTCGTTTCTTACCATCAGGTCTCGGGATTCCTTGTGAGGGATCTGGAGGTAACCTCTTGTAGCAATCCTTACAGACAACTCTTGGACCATTTGGGAAATTGTACAGAATTAAGTTGTCTCTATCATCTATTTTACCACAAAGATGACATTTGGCGATAGATTTTATCATAAATTCATCCTTCTAGTATATATTATCTCATTACCAAATAAAATTACTTTGTAATACAATTATATCTTAAGGATAGAAAGCTTTTTCAGAACCAATAATTTATCAAAAGCGGACAAAACCAAATATAAAATTCAGGTGAAAAATTTGGTAGATTGGGCAAAAATACGTGACGATTTCCCTACACTAAAGAGGAAAATAGATGGAAAATCAATTGTTTATTTTGATTCTGCTTGTATGGCATTAAAACCAAAGCCAGTCATCGACGCTATTTGTTATTATTATAATCAATTGGGGGCTTGTGGGGGTAGATCTATTCATTCTTTAGCTAGAGAAACAACAGAGTTACGAGATGCTGCTCGAGAGAAACTTGCTACTCACATTAATTCTAGAAGCACTAATGAAATCATTTGGGTTAGGAATACTACAGAAGCAATGAATTTAGTTGCAAATGCCTTGCATTTTGAGAAGGGTCATGAAATAATTACAACAAATCTTGAACATCATAGTGGGGTACTACCTTTTCATAAAATAATGAAAAGAAAAGGATTAAAGCTCAAAATTGTGGATGCGAATGAAGAGGGGTTGTTCAATGTTGAAGATTTTGAAAACACCATAAACAAAAATACCCGTTTAATATCTATTGTTCATACTTCTAACGTAAGTGGAACAACAGCACCTCTAGATGAAATAATAAAAATTGCTCATGACTACGGGACCTTAGTATTATCTGATGATGCTCAATATTTCCCACATAAAAAAATGGATGTTCAAAAATCAGATGTTGATTTTTGCACAGTAAGTATGCATAAAGCTCTTGGTCCTACAGGTGTAGGTTTTCTCTATGGTAAAGAGCATTTACTAAAAGAGATGGATTCATTTTTGGTTGGTGGCGATACAATCATCGATGTGCGATATGAAAACGGTGAAGTCGTCCCTACTTATCTTGAACCACCTCATAAATTTGAAGCTGGACTGCAAAATTATGCCGGTGAAATAGGTGCTGGTGCAGCAGTTGATTATCTCAATTCCATTGGTATGGAAAACATCGAGACTCGAGAAAAATATCTCACTGAAAAATTATATGAAGCACTTAAGGACATCTCTGGCATCAAAATTGTCGGCCCAAAAAATGCCCATCAACGAAGTGGTTTAATCGCCTTTAAATTAAAAGACATTGATACTGCAGGAGACATAGCCAACTTTCTTGATTGTGATGTAGATGGTCATAAAATTATGGTTCGTGCTGGTGCCCATTGCACAAATCCATTTCACTATTCGCTTGGTATTCATCCAAGTGAAGGAACAGCTCGGGCTTCTATTTATGTCTATACAAACGAAGAAGACATCAAAATCTTGAAGGAAGCTTTAGAAAAACTAGAAGATATTCTTGCAAGTTCCTAGTTTAAATGAATTGAATATAGCTTATCACTATATTCAATTACATTACTAACCATTCCACATATTGTATGGTGATTGATTTCCCTCATTCGTTGTTTTAGGGAAACCTCTTCTCTCATTTTCAATTGCTGCTTGAAAAGAACCATATTTTTGTAAAATTTGATCTTCAAGTGGTTTAGCGATTTCAAGAGCAGCTTTTACATGTTTACTAGTAATTCTCTCTTCACGATTTGTTGTCGCTAAATCCCCTGCAACCTTTATCAATCCTGCAAGTTCTCTTAATCTCAAAGTTAATGATGATTCTTCTCCATCTACCTTTTCAGCGATTACTCTTGCACTTTTTATTACTTCAAAAATTCCTTTCCTATCCATAGCAGGAATTTTTTCATCACGAAGTATTTCCTGAGCAATGAATTGCACGAGTTTTAAACGATTAGTTTCATTGTCAGGCATTACCGTCTTGAGTAGAATTTCATACCCATCTCCTTGAATCCTAGATCGTAATGGTGGTACAATGCGTGGTAAATCTATCATGTTACAAGCAGCTACTAAAACAAAATCTGCTGGAACATCATCTACTCTTACTGAAGCACCTGAACTTTGGGGGTTTCTACCAATAATTGGAAACTTCTTTTCTTGTAAGGCTGTAAGCAATGATCTCTGTAATATTCCTAGTTGGGAAATCTCATCAATAAATAGTACACCTTGATGCGCTTCATGGATTGCTCCAGCTACCACTCTTTTATATGGAGGAGTTCCTAATTTATGGTGTCCTCCATAAGGATCGTGCAAACAATCTCCAAGGAGTTCAGTTGTACTTGCACCAGTTGCTTGGATAAAAAGAGATCTTCTCATTGGAACTAAGACTTTCATAGGTCTTGGTCCCTTTTTGGCTTTGGAAAGCTCGATAGCTTCATTATCAAAAACTCGTATATTGTTCCCAGCTTCTTCGAATAGTAGAATTTCTTCTCTCCCATCTGGGAGTTGGATTGCTTTAGAAACTTTAGAACCATCAGAGGATTTTGCACTAAATGAAGATAATGATAACAGATCACCAAATCGAGAAGGACTTTTCTTTTGCTTCGACTGCGAGCAATGTGGACATTTTCTTGTTTCAGGTATTGAGAATTTTCGACAGTGTTCACAAGCGTAACCTAGTTTAACAGCAACATCAAAAGGAGCTTTGGATGGATGTATTAACTTTCCATATTCGCCACTGTTTGCTTGTTGTTTTCTATTTTTTAGCTCATGCAATTTTTTCCTTTCGAAAAATGGTCTTTCTGGGTTTTCAGGATTATGAACTATCCATATTTCTTCTTCGGGTTGTCCTAGATGGAATGAAAGTGCTTGAGCAATCATTGATTTTCCAATACCCGGTGGTCCAATAAGTAGTAGATTTCTTCGTTGATGAGCTGCCATTCTAGCAATTTTAATCGCAAAATCTTGTCCAATAACCCGCTTCAATGGATCTTTTGGTATTGGTATATCAAAACTACTCTCAATATCCCTCATTCTTATGGCTTGTTGTTTATCTTCAGAGCTCACCTTCTCTTCGATAACAGGATCTTTTCTTTGATTTTTATCAAAATCATCTGAAAATGTTTGTTCTTGACCTCTAGACATTTTTGTGCACAATATAAATTCATCAAAAGAGAATCTTAAAGCAACAGATTATCTGTATATTATATATATAGATTTTATGAAAATCAATAAAAAAAATAAAGAAAAAGTGATTAGTTGGTTAAATAATCTCTTTTAACCAACTCTATAATCATTTCACGCGAATGTGTAAAACTTCAATTTTGCAGGACGTCTTTCTATTTTTCCTATTCTCGCTGCAACTATTACATCAATGTTTTTCTCATCACAAGCATCAATTAATCTCTGGGTAAGAATTCCATCAAAAATTAATTTAGTTACTCCTTTAGATTTCTTTATTTCATCAATAATTTTAGCTACAGGAACTCGTTTTAGCTCCTTTAATTTATCATTGAGGAATACACCTTCTTGTTTTTCTTTTCCATCGATTTCTTTAACGATTGGTAATAGCTCATCCGGTATTTTTGGTGGGGGAGGTTTCCTATATCCTTCCCTACTTCCTCTATCTCTGGATGAAGGTCGACGACTGTCTCTTGAATATGGTCTCCTAGCGGGAGGTCGACCCGAAGTTCTTGGTGGACCCCTTTCACTTGTCTGTGTTGGGGGTTTTCTTGTAGTAGGTTTCTTAGTAGGAGCAGTAATTGGTTTCGCAGGTACTTTCTTAAGAGCAGCTTTTGCACTTACTGGAGCAACTTTAGGTTTTTGTATTTTCTTTGCTGCTTTTCTCTTGATTGCTTTTTCAAGGACATCTGCTGCATGAATTTCAGAAACAAAGGTAGCTTGCTCTATAGGAACTTTCTTGCTTAATTGTTCAATAATCTCCTCTGGCTTAAGGTCTTCAACCTCTTTACCTGTTGGAGCTCGAGCAACATAATCAATATCGCTATACATTAGTAATTCTTTTAGGATTAAATCTCCACCTCGATCACCATCAAGAAATGCAAGTGTAGATCGTTTTCTAGTGAGATCGATAACTACTTTTGGAACAGAAGCTCCTTCAACAGCAATAGTGTTTCTTACACCAGCTCGAAGACAAGCTGCTATATCAGCTCTACCTTCTACAATTATAATTGAATCCGAATCATTAATTTCCGGACCAGCAGGTAAATGCCTAAATTGGATTATTCCTCCAACTCGTGCAGCTTTTAATACTTCATCAGCCAATTCACTTGAATCTTGATGAGTTTCTGTATTCCATTTCTGAAGAAGCTCAGAAGCTCGTTCTCTGATTTTCTTCATTTTTTCAACTCTAATATCATCAATACTTTTGATAGAGATTCTTGCTGAGCAAGGTCCGATACGATCTACTGTTTCAATTGCTGCAGCTAAGATCGATGTTTCCACTTTATCTAAGCTTGATGGAATGTCAATATAACCCCTAGTTTTACCTCCCCTGATATTCAAATGAACTTGAATGCGTCCAACTCGTCCGCTTTTTTGTAATTCTCGTAGTTCAAGTTCTTCAGAGAGTAATCCTTCTGTTTGGCCGAATAAAGCTCCGACAACATCGGGTTTTTCAACCAAACCATCAATTGTGAAATCTGCACGTATCAAATATTTTGTAGTTGACGGCTCATCGTGCATTGCACTTTGTTTATTATCATTTGCCATTTTTTTATTAACCTCCATAATTTTTGGAGTAATAACAATTGGCTAAAAAAATAATCTGAACTCTTAGCTATTCTTATACTTGTTAGTATTAAGCTATTTATTATTTTGATTTGCTTTATCCATCGCATCTTCTAAGAGTTTAATATATGCTTCAGATCAAAAAGAAACTAAACTTGTTAGATTTTTATCAGAGTTAATTAACTATTGGAAATTACTTTTCTCGACTAATTAATTATCATGAAATTTGATATCTAACATCTTTTCATTTCATCAATAGAGGAATTATTATTCTCTTCTATTTATAATTCTCCTTTATTGGAAGGTTATAATCGTTAATTGATTACACCAAATTATTTTTTTGTGAACGTGATTTGTGATAAATAGCTTTTTACATCAATCGAATGAGCTATTTGTTATGATTCTTTTCGATCTAATCTGATTATTTGATTAGTTTATGTTATTTTTCGTAATCAGTCTCTTCGTTCCTTATTTTTAAACCTTTGTGACTGAATGCAATAATACTATTCGTCTTCAATTATAAAAACTATACATTTCGGCAATGTATTATTTCTGTGACAAAATTCTCAAATTTGGATTATGAATTCAGAAATACATTCATGACACAATTAGAAAGGTAAATCTTTTATTGTGGAACATAACATTTCTCTATAGATTTAAAATCAGCAGTAAACAATAAGATGTTAGGAAATATTTTGAGGATAATTACTGGAGGAATTAATTATTTTAAAAGGTAGAAAAAATCGCTTGAAATTAGCAATAGTACTTGTATTCTTGATATCAATTCAATTAGCTACGTTATATTTAATGACGAATAATACAGTAGCAAAGCTTGCTCAACCTGGAACAGATGGTTTGAAAATAAATGGTTATTATTATTCAGGTTGGAATCAAACCATAAATGTAGGAATGGATGGTTCATTGCTTGTAGTAGAAGAAATGACTTTTCATTTAGATGCCGGTTCATATGGTTTCGCTTATAGAGATTTGAAGTGGAGAAGTTTTCATGATGTGGTATCATGGAGTATTGCTTCTGGACCAGGAACTCCTTCAGTTAATTATCACAAAATGGAGAAAGAAGCAGATGCTATTAATTTCTATTGGGAGTGGTCTAGAACTACTGTCTCATCTGGTACTGAATATACCTTCATTTTAACATACAATGTATCTTCAGCAATGGATTTGAGAGGTAATCGTGACAGGGTTTATTGGAATGTTATAGGAGGAGAATTCGAGGTACCAATACATGATATTGATACCATAGTAATATATCCAAAAGAATACAATATTAGCGACATAAGCTCTCAAACTTATTATCAAGGAACAGGAGCTGGTGATGATAATGGAGTGGTCTCCAATGTTGGTGGAAAAACAAGAGTTACATATCATCAAGGAACTGTGTATGCTTTAGAATCTTATACAATAGATACTGATTCCCCACCTGCAGGAATAGATATGCCTTTTTCATGGCGAGTTTATTTGAATAGTAATTATGTTCTCGTAATAGCATTTGGTTTTGTGCCCATTTTCTTATTCTTTATCTTAGCTTTTCTAATAAAAGGCATCGATCCGAAAGCAAAAGCAATTCCAGTATTAAATGAAGTTGCTATGAAGAAATGCACTGAATGTGGATACAAAGATAGTCGAAAAATACGCTATTGCCCACAATGTGGGAATGACATGAAAACAATTAGTGAAGTTGGTCCACCAAATAATATGTCCCCTGCAGAAGTAGGCACTTTGCTTGATGAGAAATTCGATAAAATTGATTTCGTAGCTGAAATATTCTATCTAGCAGAACGAGGATATCTAAAGATAATTCAACCAGAAGATAATGATGAAATGTTCTTCCAAAGAACAGAGAAAGAAGAATATTATGGTAGCCTCTCAAAATTTGATAGAGGGATTATTGAATTCATAGAAAGAAATTCTCACGAAACACTGTGGTTTAGAGAAGAAACAAAAGGTGCTAAAGGACCCAAAGAAATTCCGGTAGAAGTTACTTCTCTCTCAACCATAAAAAACAATGTCTTGTCTCTTTGGAAGCACAAAGATGATGTTTACAATAAATTGTCTGGTGGAGATACAAAGTATTTTGATTCAAATCCAGAGAAAGTGAAAAGCTTTTACTTTGGAGCTGCAATATTTACAGGAATAGGTGGCGGAGTCATTATATTCTTCGCTTCTTCTTTGCTTTATATTAACAATCTAACCTGGGGTATTGCAGGTGTGATAGTTGCAAGCTTGATTGGATTACTTCTCTCGAGGAAAATGCCTAGATTAACAAAACATGGTGCTCAAATGAAAGCAAGTTGGCATAGTTACTTGCAATTGATAAGAGGACAAATAATGGGCTTCCCAGACCCATATGAGCAATTCAATTTCTCTATGGATCATTTCTCGTTCCTGCTAATAGATCCAAAATTCAACTTACCATCACACTTGAAACACATTTCTCAAGAGATATCTAATAGACCTCCACCTGATAATTTCCACTTTATTACACCTTACTGGTATTTCTATCCTCGAATCTATCTCCCACGACGTGGTGGATTGCGACATAGACCAATTAGAGGATTTGACAGCGCGGGTAGAGGATTTGAAAGTGTTGTTAGTGGAATAAGTAATATGGCAGAAAGTTTGCCAAGAGCAATATCCAATATGGCTGAAGGATTAACATCAGCAATATCAAATATGAGCGAAAGCTTTACCCCACCATCCTCAAGCGGTGGAAGAAGTGGATTTGGCGGCGGCTTCAGCGGAGGTGGAGGTGGCGGTGGTGGAGGAGGAATCGGATAAATTAATTCACATAAGAAAGGATGGGATCATATTGTGATCCTTCTATCCTCTTATTTTTCTAAAAAAAATTAAAGAAAAAGAACAAGAAAATAATCTTATTCTTTCTTTTTCTCTGCAACTACTCTAGGTTTCTTTAAGACTTGACCGGTTTCTTGGTCGCATTGAACAACAACAGTTTTTCCAAGTTGATCAGCAAATCTTTGTCGATTTTTATCATTGGTAATCAAGTACCAAGCAAGTAATCCGAAAGCTATTGATGCTTCGATCCAACCTATTAAACCTCGAATTGCTACTTTACCTAGATCATCTTCACCTACTGGTCGAAGAGTCCATTTTGCTTCATCATCAATAAACATGATCTTGATATTTTGATTTTTCTTACCAATTGATTGACCATCATTTTTGTAAGGCATCCATATGGAAATGAAAAACATAGCAGCAATACCTACAACATACATAAGTAAACCAAGTAACCAACTTAACCAACTACCAATAATTGGGACATACCCAATAGCAACTTGTAGAATTATTCCAACCACAATTATGCCAACATAAATACCGTAATCTATTAATGCGGCAATTAATCTTTCTTTGAAGGTTGCAAGTGCAACTTTCACATCAGGTTTTTCGACTTTTTCATTCATTAGTATTTTCTCCAACTAATTGGATAATTAACAATAAGTCCAAGAGCTCTCTTCATATAAAAATAATTTTGGAAAGAAAACTGAAGATATTCGTAAACTGTACAAAACCACAAATAAATTAGAAGAACCTTTAATAATTTCAAAAACTACTCAGTCTAAAGATTTTTGTCACAGTGGACTCATCGACAAAAATTTGGTGATTATTTATGGCAGAACAAATAGAAGCAGCTGAGATAGGCTCAGCTGGAGCAGGTGATAGTGCAGCCATTAAAGAAGCAACGAAAACCGGATGGGGAAATGCCTTTCTCTGGTATTCTTATGATGCTGCAGATACATACTTCTCACAATTAGTGATTAGTCTTGCATATACACCATTTGCTCTCTTACTTGGCATTGCATATATGGGTTGGTCTTATCAAACATCTTTTGTTATTACCTCTATTTTTATGGCTGCGTCCAATTTACTAATAGCTGTTTTGGGACCAGTTCTTGGATCATTCTCGGATAATATTGGCAAAAGAAAATCCGCAGTTATAATAGCTGCAAGTGTTATGATTGCTACTACAGCGTTAATTACCGCTTGGGTGAATTTCTGGTGGGCTTCAATTCTCTTCTTAATAGCTAATTTTTGCTACCAAGCTGGCAGAATGTTTTATGATGCTCAAATACCATTTATTGCTGAAACTAAGAAACGTTCGCTTCTTCAAGCTGTTGGCGGTTCGTTAGCCTTTTTTGGTTCCGTTTTTGGTGTCTTAACAACAATGATTTTGGGTATGGTTTTAGGCAGTTGGACTCATATTGATACTGCAATTTGGGATGCCGATCCCGGGGCATATTATGGTCAAGTTGATGTCATTATAGCAGAGCTCAATGGTATCATCAAATGGTTATTCCTAATTGGAGCTATTGTTATTTTGCTTATGTCTATTCCATACTTTTTCCACAAGGAAGTTGAGAATCCCTCAGATCGTACACTTAAGGAAAATCTTAGAGAATCCTTGAAAACTTTTAGAACTACTGGCAAGGACATTCTCAAGGATAGGAATTCCATTCTTTTCTTCTTGGGTTGGTTCTTTATTACTGATGCAGCAAATACGGCTATTCTTTATATGGCTGTGATTATACAAGGAGCCGTGGGTTATACGCCTGAAGTTACGAATTATGTTATTTTTGCAGGCATTGGTGGTAGTCTGATATTTGCTATCCTTACGGGTATTTTCATGAATAAGTATGGACCAAAACTTAGTTTCATAATTAATGGACTTAGTTGGGCAATAGCTATTATCATTGTATTCTTTGCGGGGTGGCAATACAAAACGGAGCTGGTTTGGAATGGTTGGAGCTCTAGTACTATAATACATGAGCTGCCTAAATGGTGGATGTTTATTGGAGCTTTCTTCATCGGCATCGGCTTTGGTGGTATTTGGATCATAGGCAGACAATTCATCATGATCTTAGCCCCGCCAAAAAGACTTGCTCAATATGGTGGTTTCCAAAAAATCGCTGGTAGAGTGAGTGCTATTGTCTCTCCACTTATTTTCGCTGGATTAATCTATGCTTTCACGGGACAATTCGGGGTTCATCATGCGTATAGGTTTGCGTTAGCTGGTTTACTGCTCTTCTTCATTATAGGTGTTATTCTACTAGTCTTTATCAAAGATCCACATAAACGATACCTTGCAGGCGAACGTGCTCCCTACAAAAACCTTTATCCCCCTAGGAAATCTAAAAAATAAAAAGATAGGTTTTCAAAACCTTTCTTTTTCTTCTTTCTTTTATATTGGAAGCTCTTTCCCTTCTTCAACTAATTGTAGGCATTCTTCAAACATTTCCACAGCTTTTCTCAGATGTGGAATGATAATTGATCCCCCAACTATTAATGCCACATTCATTGCCTCAAAGAATTCCTCAGAAGTAACTCCTTCCTTTACACAATTAATAATATGATAGGTTATACAATCATTGCATCTGAGAACTGTTGAAGAGACTAATCCTAGTAATTCTTTTACTTTTACAGATAAAGCTCCTTCTTCATATGCTCGAGAATCCAGAGCGAAGAAACGCTTGATTTGCTTATTATCACTAGCTAATATTCTTTCATTCATTTTTTCCCTGTAAAGCTTAAACTCATCAAGCTTGTTCATAAAATCACATCTATTTTATCCAATAATCATTTTATCTCATTAATACATTTTTTGTTTGACTCTTTTACAATGTTTTCCCGAAAAAATATTAAGAAAGGTTTTTTTTCGTATAAGCTGGAATATATCATTATAGACTCATTGAGTTCACTGTAGGAGGATTTGCGTTGGCAAGAACAGCTCTTAAATGGATATTAGGTATTTTACTTACAATTGCTGGCTTTTTTATAGCTGGTGTCGTGATTATTGGCTACACTATGGACGTATCCTGGGACAATAGTTTTGGTGGTATGATTAGTGGAATTGTTATGGGATCAATATTTTTTGTTCCCGGTCTTATATTCATAATCTTGGCATTAATTGATGTCTCTCATAATGCATTTGATTTGAGAATCTCAAAAATCTTGGAAGAAAATGATCGCATTTCTCCTCCTGATCTTGCTAAAAAAGCTCATAGTAATGAGGATAAGATTGAGAAATCAGTTTCAAGAATAATTGAAAAAGGTTTGATTATTGTTTATTTTGATAAAGCAACCGGAGAATTCGTTACTCAAGAAGGACGAGCTATCGCTGAAAGAGTAATCGGAATAATTGAATCAAAAAGAAGAATTACTTTAGAGGAATTAGTTATTGAAACTGGCATGACTCCAGATGAGGTAAAACGCATAGTCGTAGGTATGGAAAAAAGAGGTTTATTTAACGGTACTTATGACTGGAAAAGTGGTAAAATCCTCTCAAGAGATGGAACACGAATGTTAGCTGAAGCGACAACAAATTGCCCTCATTGTGGAGCTAATTTGACTGAACCCCCACTAAAAGGCGAAGAAATTAAGTGTGAATTTTGCGGAGAAATTATCACAGGAAAATGAGTGTATTTTTTCCACTCATATTTTCTCTATTTTTCTTGTCATTAAATATGCATCAGACAAGTCATCATAATATTGTTTTATAGTACCTGTAATTTTGAATCCATATTCCTCATAGAATTTTATTGCCGCTGTATTGGTTAGTCGTACTTCTAGTCGTATCAAATTAATGGGGAGCATATCTGTAATCTCGATTACTCTCTCCAAAAGCTTTGAACCAATTCCTTTTCTTCGGTGTGCTGATTCAACTGCAAGGATCATAATATGTGTTGTCTTGATTGAATAAATTCCAAATACAACAAAACCAACAACGACCCCTTCTCCTCCTCCTAATTCTGCCACATAAAAATGTTCGATTTCAAATAATGATGTTATAATTTCTTCCGCGTCTTCCTCTGGAAAGCTATCTATACTAATTTTCACTACTTTCTTGTAATCCTTTTTCTGCACTTTACGAATACAAATTTCAGGTTCTGACATTGAGTGTCTTGCTTCCCTATCCAAGCTAATCTGCTCTTGAGTGTTTTCTTTTAAGTATTTTTAGCAAACATCTTTTATAGTAGCTATGCTTGTTATATCATTTGTCACTTAATCTTTTACATAGAATTATGTGTAAAACTAGTGAATAAAGCATAACGCTTATTTAGTAGTGAAAATCCCTCAAAATATGTAAAATAATTTCATTTAGTGAGAGTCTAATTCATCACTTTATTACGTAAAAACTGGAGCGTAAAGAATGTCGACCAATATTACTGAGTTATTGAAAAGTTTGAATTCCAAAGATGCCATAAAAAGAGTAAAAGCTGCGAAAGTCCTGGGAGAATTAGGAAATAGAAAAGCTACTTCTGAATTAATGAAGGCATTAAAGGAAAATCCTGATGTGGATACAAGAATAGCCTGTGCACAAGCTCTAGGAAAAATTGGTGATAGAGAAGCAACAGAACTGATTATTGATACTTTTAAAGCAGACCCTGATAAAAAAGTAAAAGCTGCTTTGCTCTCTGCTTTAGGTGAACTAGGTGATGATTCCGCATTTGCTACACTAATGGATGCAATGCTAAATGAAAAACTAATTCTTATACGTGAAGCTGCAACTACTGCTTTAGGGAAATTAAATAATAAATCTGCAGCGGATGATTTGCAGAATCTTGTTCGAACAGATAAAAATACAAAAATTGTTGTGGCAGCAATAAAATCGCTCTATCTTCTGGGTGAAAGAAAAGCTGCTCCTTTATTCAAGGAGTTATTAGAATCTTCCAAAGAAATACCCATTCGTACAGAGGTTGCTTCAGGATTAGGACGAATAGGTGGAAGAGCAGCGATTCAACCATTGGTTGCTATATTGAAGAAAGAGGAAAGTGAAATAGTCAGAGAAGCAATTGTCGTTTCATTGGGTAGAATTGCTAATACAACTGCTGTTGATACTCTCATTGACTCTTTGAAGAAAGATAAAAGCCCCATAGTCAGAAAAAGTGCTGCTTGGGCACTAAGACGTATAAGGGATGGTCGAATTACTGCTGCTTTGATGTCACAATTAGATAAAGAAACTTTCGAAGCTGTGAAACAGGAAATAATCTCCTCATTAGGAAAACATCGGGAACGAAAAGCAGTAAATGCTATTATTGATACCCTCAAGAATTCTAAAGATGAACAAGTAAGAAGATCAGCTGCTATTGCATTAGGAGACATTAATGATAAGAAAGCTGTCGAACCTTTACTCCATCAATTGGAAGTCGATAAAATTCCCGAAGTAAGAAAATATGCTGCTTGGTCATTAAGCAAGCTGAAGAGTGTTAATTCCAAAGAACTTTTAGTAGCTCTCAAAAAGAAAGAGAAAGATTCACAAGTAAAAGATATGATACAAACAGCAATTAATGCCATAGATGATGCTATTCATCATGCAGAAGAAGAAGCAAAAAAAGCAGAGGAACGCTCTAAAAGAGAAGAATATTATTATTTCTAATCTTCCTCTGAGATTTCTATTTTTTGCTACACTAGTTTCTCTTGGTGATAATCACCAATTAATTCTCCAAAAGATAATCCTTTGTTAGAAGCTAAAGCGAAAGTGATTTTGTAATTGCTACCATTTTTCACTCTTTCGAGCTGATCTGGAACCTTCAGGAAAAAGAATCCTTTCCTTCGATTCTTGAATTTTACCCCTACATACGATACAAATCCTATCCGTTTCGCAAATTCTAACAACCCATTAATTTGCTCTTCATTGATATACAAGGTGTCTTTTCGAACTGTTTTGATTTCCAAAACAAGAAATTTGTCTCGAGTAATTGATCCTGCTATCAAATCAGGTCTTGGAAGAGTTGTACCGCCACCAGAAGCTGGTGAACGTAATACTGCAAAACCAGCATCCCAGAATTTGTGAACTAAATCTCTTTCTGCACGGATTCCACTAGATGACATATCTATTCCCTAGGGAAAATTATCTTTCATATAATAAAAACTTAAGGAGAGAGATGAGCGAAATTAACACTAACGGATAAAAGGAACTCTTATCAATAAGTTCAGATGGTATTAGAAAAAGTGTTTAGTTGGTTCTAGTAATAAAAACAGAATTGGCTGGATAGCGATGATCCCAGAAAAAGAACCATTGTTCCGAAAAACAATGGGGAGCGCGTATGTTTAGGGATCGATCGCAATCCAGTGCAGGTGAACAGGTCTCTTTTCAAAGACCATATTTCGAACAAGGTCTCTCTTGTTTGAAGCGTAACTAATTTTTGGTCAGTTTCATGACCATTGAGACAGCTGCGATTACATCTTCAGCTGGTATGCCTACTCCTCGTTTGTAGATCAATAAAGTGCCTTTGTTGGTTATCTGAGCACTAATTTGACTGCCAGTAGGAAGATCAATGTATCCTCTGAAAAAGCGGATAACACCTTGTCTTCTATAAATGGTCCATTCTGCGGAATCGAGAATTTCGCCACTTAATTGTATTTGACTGAGAGCAGGATTATCTAGTTCTGAAATTTGAACTGTTTTAACTAATGCCGCATCACGGCAGAGTGAAACCATTGAGCTTTCACTCAAATTAACACCATCGAACTCAACACCCAAGATGCTCATTAATGGTAGTAATCCTTTCTTTGATACCCAAGAAGTTCCTCGACATTCGAGATATCTCTCTTTGGTATGAATAATATATTCGCAACGACCTTGCGAGTAGATAGCTTGTGTTTCCATTTCTCCATCTTTCATTCTTTGGACAGTAATTGGTTGTCCTACAGTATAGTAAACACTAATCATGCTACCATCGGTGTCCACATCAGAGAACCCTTCATAGAATTTACGTTCCTTAAATTCAATAGGATGTTCCTTGAGTTTTCTCACAATAGTACTTGCAGCTCCGAGTGATCCTCCATTAACATGATAAAGTCTTAATGGGAGAACCATACCTCTAGGTATAATTAGTCCATTTGTTTGAAGTGCCATTTTTTCACCTAACTAGTCACTTATGGGTAGAAACAGGAGACCTTTTAACTTACCTTAGTTTCTATTGGAACTAACATTTATTCCTAACTAATTTATAAACTTTACTCACCCCGTCTTCTAGTGGAATTTTCCCCTAAACACAGAAAAAACACAAAAATGATAGCTAACTAAAAAGTTCCATCTCAAAAGGACAACTTTTTATCAATAATCGTCCCTAATATTTCTAGTGAGGAATCTTTAATGGCGTTAAAGAAATTAGAAGGCATGATATGGGGACGATTCATAACCCTACTCTTGTTAATTGCAATACCATTATTTTATGTTTTAATGGTAGTGGGATCTCTTCCACAACTTGGTTGGTTCAATCCTGCAATAATTACCTATGAAGATTTCACCCGTTTGGGACCTGTGCACTGGGGTATACCGTTTTTGAACGATACTTGGGCAAAAGTGTTTGTTTATGGTTTTCTACCAGTTTTCTTCAGTTTACCGTGGGTTGCTTTTCTCTTCATTGACAGAAATAGAGTTGCTGAAACCTTTGAAAACATGGGTAGAGCATTGAGAAAAGTTAGCCTCGGGTTAGGTCTTTTCTATAGCGTTAGTGCACTTATAATCTTTATTTTCTTTATTTTACCTTTTGGATCACCGATAATTGGTGTTTTCGTATCATTTGGTTTGATCCCTTGGGCAATTAAGAAAAAGACCGGACGGAATCTGCCTTGGTGGATATTGCTCATTCCGAGTTTACTGTTATCAGCCATACCAATTGTTTTGGCAATTGGATTCTGTACAAATTATGGTGAAATTTGGAATAGTCTTTGGACCTTCTGGTCTGGAATAGGTAGTGGAACAACATTACAAGAACTGGGATTTGCTCATTATATGTGGGGCTTTGGATATTCAGTTGCAATAGGAGCCGTTTTTGCTGGATTTGCAAACTTTGTCTATGAAGGGGCTTCCTATATGGATCACTTCACAAAGAAACCAAAAGGTCTTCTATATATCGTTGAATTTGTGGTTGCTGCTGTGGTCTTTACTCTTTATATGATCTTTCCAGTATCTGCGAGAACCGGTGAAATTATGTTTTACATCATAAGTGGTCTTGCTATATTAGTTGGTCTAACTGAATTTATAATGCGCTTTTTCAGAAAGAGAAGACGATCCGATAGAGAAAATGTTCCTGTTGGTGCTTTAGTTATGGTGCCACTATTCATTGCTGTTGATCTTGTTCGATTAGCTGGAACAACTGAAATCCGAAATGCTGCAATAACTGCTGCACTGGGATTGGTCTGTATCGTTTACCTAGTACTCTTCCTGATGGCATATTCATTCGCTGGAGAAACCTACAAATCTCGTTGGAGTAAAGGATACGGCGATGACGAAGACGACGATGATGACGAAGATGTATCTGATGAAGACTAGTTGCAAAAGCAATTAGTTTTTTTCTATTTTTCTTTTTAATGTAGAGTTTTAGTACTTTTATTAGAAAAATTGATAATAGATGTTAAAGTGCATAAATTTCACAAGAAAAATTGTTTGAGGTATATTTGTATTGAGTAAAACTTGGTCTGAACTTTACATGGATTCGTATCAAGAAGTAACTAGTAATCTGAAACGTATTAATGGAATTGCTATTGGTTTCAACACTAATGTAGATGCCATTTATCATATGCGATCTGATTTAATTGTAGATTTAATTCATAAGCTAGGAATTGATAGTGTTGCTCTTTACAAAAAAGTAGTGAAATGGAAGGGTAGTATAGAAGATCCTGAAGACTTTATTGCTGGATTATGTGGTTGTTTTGAGAAAGGTAGAGCCAGCGAATGGATAATCCAAAATGAAGAAACGTATAATTATCTTTTAGAAAATCTGCCAAGAGAAAGAACTCTTAGAATGGGTGGACAAGTAGGCATAATGGCTAATGTTTTGTCCGAGTTAGGTGTACCAAAAGTAATTGTACATACAAGCACATTACCTAAGGAACTAAAAAATCTCTTTGTGAAAAGCAAGAACATAGTTATACCAATACATGATAAAAACGGAAATATCACTTTCACACAACCCCGAAAAGTAAAGAGCATAGATGACAGATTGTTTCTTCACATCATCTCGGAGATAGATAAAGGAGATGGTATTAAGATTGGCAACATAAAATGGATTTGTCCAAGAAATAATCGATTTATTGCGACATTTGATCCACCAAATGCAAAACTCGATATTAATCTTAGTTTTTCTGATGGTATAAATGATATAGCAAAATTGATTGATGTCTTAATTATTTCAGGTTTTCATATGTTGAATTCTAGCGAACTCGGAATTGAAGGTGTCAAGGAGAGAATAAAAGCTGTATTGAATTTAATACAGCAAGCGAAACAAGCAAATCCAAAACTCCTTATCCATTTAGAACTTTCAAGCACGAAAAATGAAATGATTTTAAGAGAGCTGTTTAACTTATCTAGAAAAGATGATTATTTTGATAGTCTAGGATGCAATGAAGTAGAGCTAGCTGAAGTACTAAACGTAATTGGCGAGTCGAAGCTCTCGAAGAATCTTTCCCTAGAACCAACTCAAGCAAAGTTTTTACAAGGATGTCTAAAAATTTGTCAAAAGCTTTCTTTAAAACGCTTACATTTTCACCAATATGGAAGTTATGTTCTTTTTACAGAAACTGGTTATTTGGCTTCAAATGAAAAACTAAAACAAGCATTGTGTTATGCATCAATAATAACAGCCTATAAAGCTCTCACTGGTGAAACCAAGAAGAAGATTGATTTGGTCACTAATTTTGACTTGAAGATCCTTAATTCGCGTTTTCATAAATCTTTCAAAGAAATTGCTGCTGTTTTAGAGAATGAAAATATAATTACTAAAGAGGAGTTCCTTACAAAAGGTATTGCGACATACAATGAATACAATTTGATCGTCATACCTACATTAAATGTTAGCAAACCAAAATACACTGTTGGATTAGGAGATACAGTTTCATCAACAACTCTTGCAGCAGAAATTACCCTAAGATAATTTATGAATAAGTTGAAATTAACTAAAATTGGAGTTATTTTCTTTGACAAAGTTTGTTCTTGTATTTGGTGGGACTGGAAATTATGGCAAATATATAGTTGAGAGTTTAGTAGCGAAGAATATTCCTGTTAAAGTCTTTACTCGAGATGCTTCAAGAGCAAAACAGAAACTAGGCATGAAACCCGAGTATTTTGAAGGGAACGTCATGGATCAGGAATCCATTTTCAAATCACTTGAAGATGTAAGAGCAATCATTATCAGTCTCTCAGCTATGCATCCTAAATTGATTCGAAAGCAAAAGGAAATTGAACATGATGCTGTAATGACTATTTTAGATGGTGCAGAAAAGAAGAACATTAAGCGAATCGTTTTCATATCTATTTATGATATGCGAAAAGAATTAATTGAGAAACTAAAACTCGATGTTGGTTTACTTAAAATGGCTATTGAAGAAAGGTTAGCTAATTCAGAATTCTTTAATTGGACTGTCTTGGGTTGTCCTCCTTCATATATGATTTTCACTAGATTTACACGAAAGAGAATTATGATAGTACCTGGCGGTGGATCTCCTCTTATGCCTTCTATTGCACCACAGGATGTTGGTGAAATTGCAGCTCAGGCTTCGATAAGAGATGATCTGAATAGAAAGCGATTCAGAATGACGTTTTCAAAACCTTTTGCCTTTCCTGAAGTTGCAAAGCTTTTTACAAAAATCCTTGGCAGAGATATAAAATACCGCAAACTGCCGTTAATTGGTTTGAAAATAGCTTCGATTGTCAGTTATCCGTTCAATCCATATCTTAGACACTTAGTAAAATACGTTGGATTACTCAATAATTTTCCCGAAGAATTCGCTAAAAAAGCTAAAGATGATCATGAATTATTGAGAATCGCCTTTGATTATCAACCAATGACTTTAGAGGATTATATAAGAAAACAATATAATATCTCTTGAAATCATTGGCTTTTGAAATCTGTCTGCTGATTAACATCATATTATTTGAGTTTCTCAAATATTGCTGGCTTAAGCATTGGTTCTGCATCAATTTCTAAATGAGTAATTTCTCCTTGAAAATTATCTCTGAATGTAACATATTTTGTGACACCAAACCCACCAAGATGTGTTATTGTAATGGTGAATGTCTCATAATGATAATAATTAGTTTCAAGATTCGAATCCTTTCCATATTTTGCTTTTAGTGCATTCTTCTCGAGATAGAATTCGAGTTCACCATAACCTGGATGATGGTAGATTCCTACATAATGCTCTAATGGGTGAGATGGTTTCGTGTTCTTCTTCTTAGGATCCTTTATTTCTTCTTTGTTCGCCATTGCTTGAGCTTGTTTTTCCTCAAATTCTTTTAGTTTCAATCCCCAGTCAATAGGCTCAAAACCAAGAATTTGATCAGCAATGTGGTAATTCAGTATAAAAGGTAAATTACTTCCAGATGTATTGGAAAAAATAGCATACCCAATATTCTCATCAAGCATAAAACCTCCATTAAAAATAATGCCTGGTCCTGTTCCGAGATGCTGATTAATTCTAGCTCCTCTGTAATCAATTGCCCACCAACCCAATGCAAATCCATAATTTTGAACATAATTTTCTCCAGGAGTTATTATTGAAAATGGATTTCTATCAATTCTTTGTGTTTGGTAAAGCTCATTTAATACTTTAGCAGATATTAGCTCCTTGTCTTTTACTTTTCCTCTATTAAGGTGGAATTGAATCCATTTAGTCATATCTTTAAGACAAGAATTAAAATTACCAGTTCCTGCTGCAACATATTTCAGATCAGGATAGAATTCTTCAATGAAATCATCATCGGTTTTTCTATAACCTTTTGAATAATCATCAGATTTTAGTGATTCTGTAATAGAAAAGTTTGTATCTTTCATTCCCAGTGGTGCGAAGATTCTCTTCTCTATGAATGAAAAATAATCTTGTTCTGATAAATCTTCGACGATCTTAGCAGCAATGAAATAATTTAGATTTGCATATTTATGTATTGTACGAAATTCATGAATGAATTCTAAATATGGTAAGCGTTTAAAGACATCTTTGTAAGTCCAGTCTGAATTCATATAAGCGAATTGATGATGTGGTAATCCTGTTGTATGTGATAACACATCTCGTAGTGTGATTTTTTCAGTAACACTAGAATCTGTCATCTTGAAGTCAAGAATGTAATTTTTTATTGGTGTATCCCAATCTAATATTCCATCATCCACAAGCATTGCGATTGCAGTTGCAGTGAATGATTTGGTGTGCGACCCTAATGGAAACAAAGTTTTAGCAGTGAAAGGTAGTTTGTTTTTAACATCCCGAAAACCAAATCCTTCCTCAAATAAAACTTCCTTATCCGAAACAAATGAAACAGCAATTCCTGCATCTTTAAATAATGCAATGTGTTTTTTCGTGTACTCACTAAAAAGTTCAAAATCTAGTTCTTTTTTCATTTCAAATCCTCTCATTTATTGTTAAACAGAATTAAATTTAGTATTTAAAACGGATTCACACTTTGGAGTCTCATTAAGAGTATTCCAATAGTGAGGTAACAATAGGTGACTATAACCAGTTATCATTTCTTGTTGATTTGAAACAACATCTCCGTATATCATGTTGATAATATTTACGCTTTTAATATTCATACTACACAAGTAGTCTTGGTGGATAAAATAATGGAACCACACAGCCCAGAACAAGACGTTAAAATTGTAGTTACAGGTCCATATAACGCTGGTAAATCTGAATTCGTTCAGAGGTTTGGCATAAAACCAATCAATGTAGCTGTTAATGGAACAACAGTAGGCTTAGACTTTACACATGAAATGATCGATGATTTTCACGTTCACATCTTTGGTACACCAGGTCAAGATCACTTTAAAGATGTCCAACAATGCGTAGCCCGTGGAGCTTCCGGAATTATACTAGTTTTAGATAGCTCTGATCCTTCGACTTTTGCTCAGGTAGAACAACTTACAAAAAGAATCAAGGCTGTTTGTGGTCGAGTCCCTCTTGTAATATGTGCAAATAAACAAGATAAAGATGGAGCGTTACCTCCTGATAGAATCAAACAAATGATTGGATTCAAAGGTAAAGTGATAGGTTCATCTGCATTGAAAGGTGAAGGGACAAAGACTACTCTTGTCGAGGTTTTGAAACAAATTCGTAAAGCTGAGGAATAAAAAAAAATAATGAAAAAGAGGATGTTTTTACATCCCTTTGATTTTCTTTCTTTTTTGATTCAACTAGATCTTAATTTACATATAAAGAACGCTGTCCGCATCAATCTTATGATCATCATGAACTTCCCAAAGAGTTTCCTTCCCTCGTTTCTTTGAGGATTCGAAGATCTTGTCTTCTTCTTCTAAATGCCGTAAGTGTGCTTTCAATGTGAGGTCATCTACAAGTTCTTTCCATGGTTTGTACCATTCAATTCCAAGACTTAGATAGACTTCATCACGAATGTCTTCAAACGTGCTTGCACCATTGGTTGTAAGAGTTACTAGAATTGTTTCTTCAAAAGTATGATGAGCGTGGAGTGCTTGCTTGATTAGTTCTTCTGCTTGACCACCAATATATGCCCCATCATAAGCCGGGCATAACATATCTGTTTTTGCTCTCGAGATGAATTGTAAGGCTTTTTCACGTGCTGCAGCGCTTCCAGTTTTGTCAATAAGATAATTACTGAATCTCATTGGATAAATATAGAGTTCAGCGCCAGTAAAGATTGCTTTCTGTTGGGAGCTAAAGATCATTGAATGGCCTTGACTGAACCCTGGAAAAGCAACAACATAGAGTGTAGACTTTCCAAGTTTTATTTTATCATCACTCTCAAAAACAGCATCAACCTTAATACCTTTCAATCGTTCCCATGGTTGATATGAAAATTTACCACCTTTTTTATCTGGTTCAAAGTGTTTTTCTGGTAAATACAAATATGGTTTTCTGATAGTATCTTCTGCATCCTTGTGACAGATTAATTGTGCTTTGGTAAAAGCATCTTTGAGTCTTTTTGCTCCACCAATAGCATCATGATGCTCTCGAGTCAATATAATATGTTTTACATCCTTCTTTTTTCTGCCAGCATGCTCAATACATTCGACTATTTCGTGTTGTATGGTATCCCTAATGCCTGTGTCAATGATAGCTATATCATCATCCATAATGATGTACACAGCATTTCTTTCTCCCCCTTGACCATGTTCGCCATAAACATTCCATATTCCGTCATTAATCTCATTATAGGTCATTGTCTTACAACACCTGTTAATTTTTATGAAACAATTTTATATTCTAGAATTATTTTGAGTCTTCTAAAATAAGAACGTTTAGTTATTCATTACATCCTTAAAAGTGAGTATCAGACAATAAATATTAAGATTATTAGTTATTATAACTTCAAATACTTCAAAGTATTCCATTTTATGAGGTCTTAATTTGTCAAAAACATCCTCTCGAGATATAAAGAAACGACTATTTGAATTTGCTCGAAATGAATTTGAGACTAAGAAACCTGAATATGTTGAAGTAAGAAAAGCAAAAGGTACAAAGACATTTTATCGTGGTCCTGTTCCTCAGTTAATCTTAACCAGATACAAAGCAATTGCATATACAGTTTTTGCTGATTTTGGAACTCTATGTCGTTTATATTATTTTAATAAAGATGGCTATTGCATTAGAGATTCAAGTTATTCTGATCAACAATTGGAAAAGATTAAAGCTCACTTAACGAAAACGACAACAAGAGTATTAAGATATCCAAAAATAGAAGTAAAACCAAAGATTGGTAATTTATCTGTAAAACTAGATAACCGATTTGCAGAAATTATTAATGAAATTGAGAATCTCATAAAACTGAAACTACCAAGTAGACCAGTTATAACATTAAGTAAGAACCTAGGTCTAAATAGAGAAAAATTATTTGATAATATAAATCGAGAAGATGAATTTCTAGAATTACCCTTTGGGATAGAAGAAACTGAATTTGCAGAGATTGTTCTTATTCAAAGTGCATTTTTCGAATTCACTAAATTGATATTTGTTAATAAAATAGCATTAGCTAAAAATAAAGCTTCATTATTATCATTATTTTTCATTAATGATGTAAAATTACTTGATATCTTATCTGATTATCTTGATGTTACAAATTTTCTACCAAAAGATTTCAAACAACAAAATCGAAAGAAAGAGTTGCCTAATGTAATCAAAATTTTGACTGATTATAATAATTATCTTTTAAGTAGTGATTTCGTTGAATATGATTTCTATTCAAATCATAGATTTCAAGATAAATTCTTGTATTGTCTTTTATCTGAGTTTACAACTGAATCTGATCCAAAAACTCGACTTGTTAATGTTCTTCTAAGAGAAATCCCAATAATAAATTCAGAAAAGAGGTATGAGATTGCTGCAAGACTATTGATAGTTGCTACATTCCTTGAGACTTTTTCAAGTAAAGGAGCTATATCCTCAGGTACATTAGGAATAGCGGATAGTTTAACAGATGACTCAAAAATTGTTCAATTTGTTAAAAAATTAGTAACCGATCTCTATAATTTCCGTATTGAATCATTTATTAATTACTGGAGAAAAAACAAAAATCTTTTTACCGAATCTATTGAAGCAAAGTTTGATGAATTAACTGACACTGTTTTCAAGAAAATTATAGAACTGAATGCTGATTTTAGTACAAATACATTTGATAAACCTGGAGATATAATTATCAAAATCAGAAATAAATCAGATGCTAATTTAGGGTCACTAGTTGCTGAGGAAATTCATTGGACACCAGTTGAAGCGATGGAAATTATCGGGGAAAAGAGAAAAATACGGGCTAAATCCTTAGCACCTGGTGAAGAATATACACTAACTATACCAATAATCCCAAAGAAGGAAGGAACAATTAATTTCAGAAATCTCATGATAAGATTCAATGATCCCTTCGGGATAAAGCATTTCGTCTCTTTACCGATTCCTTCTTTGAAAATAAAGAAAAAATGATAGTTTAGTAGAGCTCATAGGATCTATTCAAAAATCCTCGCCAAATCTCAGGCATTTTACTCATTTGCTCTTGAACTATCTCTTCAATTCTTCGTTTGGTTTTACTTTCTTTATTTCCGCCGACTAATGCAACCTCAATTATATGTGGTTCAGTGATCTTCTTACCAATTTTGCTAACAAGATAACAATCAACATTCTCAACACTGAGCTCATTAATAATTTCTTCACAGACTTTTTTTGCTGCAATATTGTAAGTTTTCCCAACATGACTAATGGGATTTTTACCAGCTGCTGCTTCAAGAGTCATTGGGCGATATGGTGTAATCAAACCGTTTGTTCGATTTCCTCTGCCAACTTGTCCATCATCACCTTGTTCAGCAGAAGTTCCTGTTACAGTAAGGTAAAGACAATCATCATTGCCGGGAACGTCAGCTATGTTAACATCAACATTAATATCTCCATCCCAGATTTTTGCAGCTAGGTCCAAGGTAAGACTTTGTACTTCTTCTTTAGTCGCAAAATAATGATCAACATCAACCAATTCTGTGCAAATCATGGCACAAGCAATAGTGAGATCGATTTTATTCTTGTGTCGAACACCCATGACTTTAATGTCTTCACCAATTGCTGGATTTTTCTTTTTAGTTGCAGGATCATTAAGCATTCTTTCGGTTTGATATGTTAATTTTTCAATTTTTGTTAGTGGAGCATAACCAATGCCTATAGATGTATCATTTGCTAATGGAGTTTCAGTACTTTCTTCAAAATTTCCGACTAAATCTGTACTTCCTGATCTTATTTTGTAATCAACAATTATATCCTGTGCAATGTTTAAGTGTGGGAGGTCTTTTTGTAACCAATCTTTAGTAGTTACAATGACTAATTTTCCAATTGGTAAAAATCTTCCATTGATTTGGGAATTTACTCCTACAGCTCGTCCAACTAAAAGAAGATAAATTGGTTCTAAAATTTCTCCGTAACCGATTCTTGCATCAGATTGTCCCCCAGCAAGTACAGCTTTATCGAGATTATGATGCAGAATTCTCCCTGTATTTTCGATGTACCACTTACTAACAGCAATACTCATTTCTTCAGCAGCTTTATCACACAAATAATCAGGATGACCTTGCCCTTTTCGTTCCACTATTTCCACAGGTAGTTTCGATGGAATTACATCCCTTCCATGACTTATGACTAGATTCTCCAATGTTATTACTTCCTTAAAATATCTTATAGTGTTTTTTCTTTATATATTTCTAAGCTAAACAATTCTTGTAAATTTTCACTATAATAAAGTTTTCTCGTATATCATTCTTCGAAGCACAAAAGTCCAGTACCTCAAAAATCTTTTTTAAGCTATTTTCTCTTAATAAAATTAATTCTGAAGAGATTCAAAGTTGAGCGAAAGTACCTTATATAAAAACTGTCCAATTTGCAACACTAATTTAGTAATTATGGATGGAATTTATACTATTACTTGTAATGGATGTAAAACAAAGCTAGCTTATGATCTCGAAAATAAAGAATTAGTAAATTTAGGGAAACATGTTAAATTTCCAAAAGGTAAAATATCTCAAACAACCCCAAGAAAAACACGCGATTACGGGAAAAAGAGAACGTATTTCTTATACTTTTTATTCGGTGTTTGGACTCTAGGAATAGGATTTATTGTTTACATGTTCAGAAATATAAGAGATTTAGAAAATCATCAATCTGAATACAAAATTGAAATGGGCGCTGAACCAATTTTATCTGATGGTGAGATTTTCCCCAATTTCAACAGTATGGCTCGTGATAGATTTTTTTATAGTCCCTGGTATGCTGGAATATTTGGTTTAGTTACCATTGTTTTCGATATCTTATCAGCAGCAACTGCTAAATATTCAATGCTGTATTTTCATCTAAAAAATCAAAGTAAAGATACCGCACCTACAAAATCCCCTCATTCTGGCGTGTATCTTACAGGATTAATTCTATTTCTACTCTCATTACCCACTGCTATACCTTTATTGATTTTAAACATAACATACGGATTCGAAACCTTCTTTTTCCAAAGCATTTTCTTTTGGGTTTCAGTTGTAATGTTCGGTGCTGGTTTCATTATCATTGTTATTTGTGGAGCATTGTGGCAAAAAGCTTTTAATGATCATTTAGATGCAATGAAAAAGATTGATCCAAATTAGAATCGCTAATTACTATCCTTATTGGCTTCTTTATTCTTTTTATCCCAAAAAGTCAGTAATTCACCAAACAGCTCTTTTTCTTTAGCTGATAATTTCTTTGGTGTTACAACTCTTACAATAACATGCATATCCCCTTTACCAAAACCTTGGAGGTTCGGAAAACCTTTTCCTCTTAATCTAAAAATAGTGTCACTTTGTGTTCCAGAAGGAATCTTTACTTTAGCTTTTTGTCCTTTCACTAAGGTAGGAACAAGTATAGTGTCACCTAGTGCTGCTTGAGCGAAATTTATTTTTTGTTCGTAGATTACTTCGTTTCTCTCACGATGGAAATATTTGTGTTTCTTTAATTGAATATCAACATACAAATCCCCTTGGGGAGCTCCACGAGGACCAGGTTCGCCTTCACCTGATACTCTAAGACGTTGACCATCGTTGATGCCAGCTGGAATTTTTACAGTAATTTTCTTACTTTTTCCAACCATTCCGCGTCCTTTACATTCTGGACAAGGATGATCAACTATTTCCCCTAATCCCTGACAACTTCTACACGATGTTTCATTAATCATATATCCAAAAGGAGTTCTTTGTTGTATTCGTTCCACTCCAGATCCATTACAGGTAGTACATCTTTTTGGGCTTGTTCCACTTGCAGCTCGAGAACCTCTACAAACATCACAAACTACATTTTTCTTAACATCAACTTTTTTCTCTATACCTGAAGCAGCTTCTTCAAAAGTTACTGGTAACACAATGCGAATACTTCGACCAGATGATTGTCGACGAGATCTGGATGAAGTTCCTCCTCCAAAGAAATCACCAAATATGCTACTAAAGATATCTCCAAAACCAAAACCAGCAAAAGGATCTCCACTTGTTCCTCCAGCTGTTGCTCCTAAACCTCCCCAACCTAATCGATCATAAACAGCTCTTTGATCTGGGTCACTTAAAATCGAATATGCTTCAGCAATTTCCTTGAAACGCGTTTCCGCTTGTTCATCTCCTGGATTTGCATCAGGATGATTTTTACGAGCTAATTTTCTATAAGCTTTTTTAATTTCATCATCAGTGGCGTTTCTAGATATTCCTAATACCTCATAAGGATCTTTTTTTGAGCTACTCATTGTGACCACCTTGAAATTAATTTAATCTGTTTTTCCTGCTTCTTAAAGTGATTAATTTGTGTGATTCAAGCAAGTATAAATAACTTTCACATTTCTGAATCTACTTTCTATTTAAACTACTGATTTTTCTTATATTACTTAGTTTCTATTTTAGAATAAAATGACTTTGTTCTATTTTTAATTCTTACTAAATTTCGCAAAAGTCAAATTATCTATCATTTCGAATTAGAAGACTATAGAAATTTTAAAATAATAAATGAAAATTGAGAACATATATCACAGTTGAAACATTCAATCAGGAGAAATGATGACCTTGGGACAAACAGTTATTGAGAAAATATTTTCAGCTCATACAAAAGATGAAGTTGAACCTGGAAATATTATTTGGCTAGATCTAGATGTGCGGAGTGCGAGAGATTTTGCAGGCGCAAATGTTGTTGGTAATTTAAAGAAAAATTATGGTGATCAAGAGAAATTCGAAGATAAAGAAAAAACAGTTTTTACTTTTGATTGTGTAGTTCCAGCAAATAACTTAGGTTATGCTGAAAATCAACAAATCATTCGGTTTTTTGCTAGAGAAGAAGGTATTAGAGTTTTTGATTCCGAATGGGGAATCGGTTCACATGTTTTAATAGAGGAAGGTTATAGTGTCCCAGGTTCTACAGTTGTTGGCACAGATAGTCATCTCAATATAATGGGCAGTGTTGGCTCTTTTGGCCAAGGTATGGGTGATCAAGATATTGCTTTTGGTATGAAAGCAGGTAAAACTTGGTTTGAAGTTCCACCTACTATGAAAGTTATTATTGAAGGTGAATTGAAAGCTCCCTGTTCTGCAAAAGATTTAACCTTAGCAGTTATCAAGAAATTGACTTCAAAAGGTGCTCTTGGGAGAGCTATAGAATTTGAAGGAAAAGCTATTGATAAGCTCTCTTTTGCGGGTAGAATAACATTGGCTTCAATGGTCACAGAAATGGGCGGAATAGTTGGTTTTATTCCACCGAATCAAGAAATTGTTGATTATTTTAAAGCAAGAGCTAGAAGTGAATTTACTCCATATTATGCTGATGAAGATGCAAAATATGTTGAAGAAGTTGTAATTGATATTAATGATTTGAAACCACTTATTGCGGTTCCATTTAAACCTGATAATGTAGTTGAAGTAGAGTCATTAGAAAAAGACAAAATTCATGTGGATTCTGCTTTTCTTGGCAGCTGCACAAATGGTCGTTATGAAGATATGAAAATAGCTGTTGATATGTTAAAAGGCAAACAAATTGCTGAGCATACTGTCATGAAAATTGTTCCAGCAACAAGAACCGTACTTGGTGATATGATTAAGAATGGTGACCTACAAACTTTATTCGATGCAAGAGCACTTGTAAGTAATCCGGGTTGTGCTGGATGTGCTTCTGGTCAAATTGGAATGACTGGAACAGGTGAAGTGCAAGTTTCAACAGGTAACCGGAATTTCAAAGGAAAACAAGGAGCTGGTTTAACCTATCTGTGTAGTCCTGCAACTGCAACTGCTGCTGCCCTTGCCGGCAAGATTATCAGCCCAGAAAATCTTTGATTTGGAGGAGAAATAAATGAAGAAATCTGTAATTCTAAAAGGTAGAGCATTAGTAATAAGAAATGAGAAAATCGAACCTATTGATGACATTGATACTGATATGATTTTTCACAATAAGTATCTCCACATTACTGATATCAACGAAATGGGTCAGTATGCGTTTGATAATCTTGATGGATGGAAGGATTTTGCTAAGAAAGCAAAGAAAGGAGATATTTTAATTCTAGGTGCAAATTTTGGCTCTGGTTCATCAAGGCAACAAGCAGTAGATTGCTTTTCTGCACTTGGTGTTCAAGTGCTAATTGCCAAATCATATGGTGCAATTTACAAACGTAATGCAATAAATGCTGGTATGCCAATATTACAAGCTGATGTGATTGATGAGATCAAATTTATCGAAAATGAAGATGAAATCGAAGTTAATCTCGAAACAGGTTTGATAAAAAATCTCACGAAAAATAAAGAATACAAAGCTAATGGCATGTCAAACGTACAAATAGATATCTATCATTCAGGAAACCTGTTTGAGTACGCGAAAAATTTGAAATAACTTTTTCGAAAAAATGTCCGCTTCAACAAAAAAGAAATAGTACTAGTAATAGATGTTTATTAAATGGAAAAATATGGTGTTTGAATTTTGTCTGATTTAGAGAAAAAACTACAATTAATAGAAGATAGAATGAAAGAACATCTTTCTTCTGATAAAGATGCAAAATTATTGCGAACACTTATGGAGACGTTAATCGATATAAGAGAAGCTTTTGAGGAATTTAATCGCTTCTTCAAAATTGATATTAATTTAGAAGAACTTGAAGCCTTCCAGCCAAAAGAAATCGAATATTCAGGAGAATGGACGGATTCTTTGGTGAAAATTTGCGAAGTTTTAATAGATCTGTATAAAAGAATCGATAAAAAAGATCTTGCAGAAAAATGGCAGAAAAAGCTTGTTGAATTAAAGGACTTTTCTGTCTGATTTTACTTTTTTCAAAACGTAATCAAAGATTAAGATGATTCTTTGTCATCAAGGGTACTTGAGAAAATTACTTCTTCTTTTTCACTTGTCATTTTTTGCTGTTCATCATCTAATTGTTGTTCTTCTTCAGTTTCTTTTGGTTTCTTTATCCAACCGAAATAAAAACCTAAACCGAGAAAAACTAAGGCGATAATTAATAGAGCAGCTAGTAATCCAGGACTATAAATAAGCAATTCTTGATCTATTATGTTATACTTAAAAGGTGGTAGAAAAACAAAAGCTCCTGCCATTAAGTAACTTAAAACGGCTGCAAACATAATGAAGAAAGCAATTCCCCATCTATTCATATTTATTTTCAAGTCAATTTCTTCATCTGTTTTCTTCTCTTCAATTATTGGTTGGGGTGGGGTATCAGTATCCCCATTTTCTTTTATTTCATCAGATGACATTTCTTTTAAACCAATTTGATTTTCTTGCTTACACATAAATAATTCCTTTATTAAATCTTATATGAATTCTTTGAAAAGATATATTTTATATTTCGTCCAAGAATTAATAACGTAAAATACGAGTGTGCTAGAGTGATTAAAAAGAATATATTCCAGAAAAAATTAATCAGAATAATTGAAGATAAATACACTAACTGGGAACAAAAAGCTTCCTTAGTCGAAAAGATAATCACAGAAGAAGAAAATGGCGAGGAATTATTCAAAGACCTAATTATAACTCATAATAAATCAAAAATTCGCAAAGGAGCAGCTTCAATTCTTGGTTATATGAAGAACTTTGAGATGCCAAAAGAACTAATTTCAAGGATAATAGAAGAGAATGATTGGACTGTGAGATATGCACTCTCAAAGTCTTGTGTAAAACATATGAGAAAAGAAGCCATAGATAGATTACTTTCTGTATTTAATGAACAAGTAAATACTGCAGAGATGGCATCTAAACATAATCTTAAGCTAATCTTTGCTGAGAGTCTTGGCTATATGGAGATAAAAGAAGCTGAACCAATACTTACTGCTATGCTTCGTGATATTGGTAAAAATAGAGATCCGGAATCAATTGAATTAATCATTCAAATCCTTTATTCTTTAGGTGAAGTGGGAGACAAATCAACAGTGGAGCTATTAATCCATTATTCTGCAAATAATGTCTATATGACTGAAGGAATAAGAAATAGTGCAAAGCACGCAATTGATAAAATAGCAAAAAGATTGAAATTTTCATCTAAAAAAGATTTATTAGAAGCAATCAATAAAGAGTAAAAACCTTATAAAATTCAATGAGCAGACTTATTAAGACCTTAAATTTGTTAGAAAAATATCCTCTGAATATTCGAGGTCTCTATTCCTAAATATTATAACTATACTGAGGGAAATAATTGGCTGTAAACAGTGTTTTACTGAAAGTTCGAATAAAATTATTCATTTCAGGAATTTTATTCTTCTTATTGAATTTCTTTCATATAGCAATAGCAAGTACTTCCAAGATAAATTTTGAAGATAAAGGATTCTTCGAATTTATTAAGTTCTTTTCAAGTTTTGAAAGATGGAGGATTTTATTTGCTCTTGGATTATTTATTTTTCAGATTATTTTTTCATATTTTATAATGCTTAGAAAATTTAGAAAAGCTGAGCTTGCACGAATTGATGAAACAGGATTAGTCGGAAATAATTATGAAAAAATTCTAAAAAACTTAAGGATCAATCCTCAAGAAATTTACAAGTGGGTACATGAACAAGCTGAAGCTCACAATATTAAATCTATAAAACGAATCTACTTAACAGATACTAGTATTCCAAATGCAATGACTTTAGATGTCGTTCCTTTGCCTTTTATTAGAAGCAGCTGGATTGTCTTAGACGCGAATGTTCTCGAAATCTTGGATGAACGTGAAACAAAAGCAGTTATAGCTCATGAATTAGGACATGTGAAGCGTTTAGATGGAATTGTTAACATCTTTAGATATGGAATAAATTTCTATGCTTTCCTAGCATACTTGATTATACTATTAGAAATGATTCGATTAATTATCGCTGATATTCCTGTTGTTGCTCTGAATATTCTCATAAGGGTAGGATTTCTTTTGCTACTTATCATAGTAATATGGGTATTTACTCTTCTAAATCGACTACTTCTAAATTATTCCCGAAGGCAATCAGAGTTAATGGCTGACTATTATGCTGCTCAAAGAATTGGCAGAAATCATATCATAAATGCTCTCGTTTTATTAGGTCAAAGATTAGATGTTATCTCTGCTTTTGGAACAGAATTTAGATTTCTGCAAGGATTAAAGGATTTGCCACCAGAAGAATTATCAAAAGAAATCTCTCGAGAAAAAGCTGTTCACATCTATGTGCAACAAAGATTGAAAAACTTGAAAGAGGAACTCTATGTTCCATTAACAGATGAACAAATTAAGGATCTAACAGTAAAAGCTAGTAAAAAACTACTATCTTTAAGAGAAGAGCAACTTGAAACAGGATTAATGAAGGATAGGAAAATAGCTTCTGAGCTAAGTAAATTAACAATTGATTGGTTTCTCATTGATAAGGACAAAGACCTCTACCTTAAAGATGAAGAAATAGATAATTTAGTAAAAGAGATTATTGGAAATCCCAATAAAGAATTATTCGAACATGATTTATATCCAAGAAGAGCCCTATTGGTTAGAGATCATCCTTCAATGAAAGACCGGATAATTTTCCTATATTATGCTTTTCCAAAGGATACTTCTTCTTAGTGTTTTTTTCTTGGAATACTTTCAGTTTACTCTTTACATTTTCATTAAATATTATCTACTGGATATTTAGTTTGGGATTAATGACTTGAAAGCAAGAGATGCTTTTTTGGAAGTTAATTAAAATGGCTAGCAAAACGCAACAGAAAAGCTTTGAATTATCAGAGGTTTCCCTTAAAACTGTAAAGGAAATAGATACTTATTGTACTGATTGCCTATATGATTGGTGTTCGAAAAGGAATAAAGTGATTTTTTGCACAATGAAATCCAAGGGATTATTTGAGTGTAGATCCTGCATATTGAAAATGCTAGGAACATATGAGAGAGAATATGTTGGTTCAAGCACTAAACCATTGAGAAACACAAAAGATCAGATTTTGACAACCAACTAATTCTCTTTGTTCATATGCAATTTTATTTCAATCATAATTTTTTTCACCGACAAAACTTTTTGCCGTTTTCCAAATGGTTTTAAAATTGGCTCCCACAATAAACTAAGAGAATTATTCGCGGAGATCACCCTTGGAAATATCTGTTCAGCTTTACTATTGGCACGAAGTAATGGGACCCTTGCTATTGTACTCAAATGGTCTATTGGAAATAAGTGAAGAAGATTTAATGATGCTCTTCAGTACTATTGAGCCTTATTCTTGTACACCAGAATCATCAATCTTAGGACCAAAGTACTACAACAAACAAATTGTAATGACTTATAATAGGAGTATTTGTGATCCTGATGCCAATGATGAACGATTAAGACTTATGGGAACTGATGTTTGGTGTTTAATCTCTTGTAAAGAAGAATTCGAGCTAGTTTTGTTGAGTATAATAGAGATTGTAAAAATAATTCTCGATATTGAATTTGAATCAATAGAAGAAATTAGTCAACTAGATGCTGCATTAGGTGAGAGAGCAACTCAAGCAATAAAAGCTGTTTATTCCAGATAGTTGTTCAAACTTGATTTTAACTTGTAACAAGAGTAATCAAAATTAATATAATATTCAAATTTATTTTAATGAATTACAGAAAGATAGTCAATTATATATGAAAATATTTTTGACTTGAAGTTGCTGATCTTTAATTTCTAAAGTTAAGAAGAATAATGATCAGTAAATAATTCAAAAGAAATCTTTATTGAAAGATTCGGTGAGAAATTTGTTTGATATACTTCGATATGGACTTGATGTTGGCGAAAAACTTGGTGCTGACAATATCGAAGCACGTTATGATGATTTACAGCTACGAACACTAGTCAAAGAAAACCAAAAAATCAAAGAAACTAATATTAATCGACGTAGTGGACTCGGTGTTACTGCTTATTACAAAGGTGTTTCTGGATTTTCTTATACTGCAAATCTAGAGAAAAAAGCTGTAAAAGAATGTGTTGAAAGTGCATTCGGTATTGCAAAAGCATCCTCAAGTATAGCCAAACTAAAACTTGATATTGAGAAAAGAGAAAAACTGTCCAAGGTTCATGATCTAAAATTACCGGTGAAAAAACATCCTAAGGATTTTGATCTAGGGTACAAAATAGATTTAATGAATCGCATTGAAACAGCTGCTTTGGCTGATGTTGATTGGATTAAATCTTCAATGGCATTATATGGTGAATTTTACGGTAGTAAATACTTTATGAATTCGGACGGTGATGAAATATCTTGGGAACCTTTAGTAATTGATTTAAGAGTAAGACTAACAGCTCCTGCAACAACTGGCGATTCACTTGTAAGAGGTGTAAATGGTCTTGGTGGATCTAAAGGGTTAGAACTTTTTGACAAAAAAGAAAATACCCCTGAATTCTTGGGTAAGAAAACTCTAGAGTGGGCGAAAGAGCAAAGAGATGCAAAAGCTGCCCCAGCAGGCAAATTTAGAGCTTTATGTGATCATCGTCTAAGTGGTGTCTTAGCACATGAATCCTTTGGACATTGCACTGAAGCTGATGCAGTTCTTACAAATAGTTCTGTTCTCAAAGGACAACTCGGTAAAAAAATCGGTACAGATATTGTTACTATTTATGATGAAGGAACCCCCGATCAGCAATACAATGGATTCTGGTTGCCTTTTGATGACGAAGGCACACCCACTACAAAAACCGTTCTTGTTGAAAATGGTTTTTTGAAAGGATATCTTCACAATCGAGCTACTGCAAAATACTTGAATGGCGATCTCACAGGGAATGCGAGAGCAATACACTATCGCTTTAATCCGATACCAAGAATGAAAAACACTTACTTCAAACCTGGAGATCTTACTGAGGAAGAAGCAATTGAACAACTCAAAGAAGGAATTTATGCTATACAAACTTCAGGTGGACAAGTTAATCCCTCTCAAGGTACATTCCTGTTTAAAGCTGTTCGAGGATACTGGGTTGAAAATGGTGAAATTAAATATCCCATTAAGGATGTTACAATAAAAGGGGAACTACTAGCCCTTTTGAATAATGTTGAAGGATTAACCAATGAACTTCAGATAAGTTCTGGTTATTTTGGTGGTTGTGGAAAAGATCAACAATTTCCATTACCAACTGGTCTTGGATCTCCAATGATTCTATTCTCAGAAGCAATGTTTGGAGGAGAACAATAAATGAGCTTTGATACATTAAAAGATGATTTATTATTTTTGACAGATGCTGGTTTGAAATATGCTAAAAGCAAAGGTGCAGAACAAACAGAGATCTTTGTTAGTAGTCAAAAATCAATCAACGTAATAAATCAATCAGGTATGATTAATGCTATAGATGGACGAAATGAAGGTATTGGTGTACGAATTGCCCAAGGTAAGAGGCTTGGTTTTGCTGCAATGAGTAGTTTAACAGAAAAAGCATTACAGTATGCAATAGATGAAGCTTTAAGCGTTGCGAAATCGGTTAAACAAGATAATGAAGGATTCGAAAAATTTGCTGATAAAATGAAACCAGCAAAAGATGGAATTATTGATCCTAAAATCGTTTCTTTATCTACTGAGGATATAGTAAATAATACAAGTAAATCCTTTACAACCTCAAAAGAATTTGATTCAAGAATTATTTCAGCGACTGCTCGAACAACCTCGACATATGGAGGATATGCTATAGCTAATTCTGAAGGGACTATTGGCTCAACAAGCTACACTGCTTATATCATGGTTAATTTTGTAACTGCAATGGAAGGACAACAACGCAAAAGTGCTTTTGATTTCTCAGTAACACGAAATGTTCCTGAAAACAAAAACATTGGCAAAAATTGCTCAGAAAAAGCTATAAAACTCCTTGATTCAAAACCACTTGGTTTTACAGGTGTTCTACCAACAGTATGGAATCCAATTGTTATGTCAAGTTATTGGCAAACATCTCTAGCAAATTCAGTTAATGGTCGACAAGTCGTTGAAAAAAATAGCTACTTCATGGATAAACTTGGTGATAAAGTAGGCATTCAAGATTTAACAATAACCGACGATGGTCAATTGCCAGAAGGTTTGAATACCTCAGAGATTGACTTCGAAGGCGTTCCAAGACAAACCACAAATATCATTGAAAAAGGCGTTCTACGCTCTTTCTTGTATGATAGTTATTATGGACGAATAGGCAAAGCAAAAAGTACTGGAAATGCAAATCGAGGTCAAGATTACGAAAGCACACCTGGTATATCACCAACAACAATCGTCATTCAACCTGGAACAAAAAGCTTTGAAGAAATAATTTCTGGAATTGATAAAGGTGTTTACATCATGGATTCAGTCATGGGTATGATACATTCAAATGTAATCTCGGGAGATTTTTCAGTTGTAGCAACTTCTGCTTACTTAATTGAGAACGGTGAAATCACACATCCATTGAATCCTATCACAGTCGCAGGTAACTTTTACAAAAGCTACCAAAACATCCGAAACATTGGTTCTGATTCGAAACTACTTCCTGCTGTGAAGACACCAACAATTGCATTCGATGGTTTTACTGTTAATGGATGATAAACTAACCTCGGTTACACTGAGGTTTTTTCTTATTTTTTTATAGTATATCTTTGTATTTAGGACATTTTTTCTGATTTTTTTTTCAAGTTTTCTAAGCAAAAAGGGTAGATATTAATGAAATAGAAATATTCTTCATAGAATTCATTTTCTCGATAAACCCAAATTAAATTCTTTTGATCCCACAAATTTATTTTCTCTTAAATACAATAAAACTACATTTTAAGTAAATAGTAGTTTTTGAAAAAATAGAAAAAAACTAAAAGTCATCTCGTAAGCTTAATTTCTCGAGTAGATTTTTATGATCAGTTATGTATTTCAAAATTAAATCTTGGAGATTATGAATATCAGTATGTAATTCCCTAATTTCTAGCTTTAAATGATTGATTTCTAATTCGAATCTTCTCAAACGTTTTTCAACAATACTCTCAAGTGCTTTATCTTTAACATCTGCTTTTGAAGGTAGAAATTCAGGTTCTTTAGGCTTAGATGGAGCTTTTATCATAAGCTTATCTTTAACTTCCTTTGCAAGATCCGCAATAATTGGTGACTCTTTACTATAAGCAACAAGTAATTCATAAGTTAGTTTTTTGAAAAGTGAATCAATATTCTCACCAGTCAATGCACTAGTAGAGATATGTAATATATTGTGACCCATCTCTTTTGATAACTCTTGTTGTATTTTTTTCAAAAGACCATCATTTGATTTCTTCTGGTCTTTTAAATCAATTTTATTGCCAACAATAACGAATGTTTCTAATGTTCCATCATTATTCTTTTTGGCTTCCCTGATCCATTTTGGTATATTTCTCAAAGTATTATTGTCAGTTATATCATAAACAAGAATTGCTGCTTGAACTCCGGAGTAGAAAGAAGCTCTAACTTTATCGAATTTTTGTTGTCCTGCCAAATCAAAAATCTGATATTGTACGGAAAGATCCTTTGATATTTTCAATCTTTTAGTAGCAAAATCGGCTCCTATAGTGTATATATATTCTTTAATTGTTGTTTCTCCCAAGTATTTTCTTCGAATACTTGTTTTCCCAACAGCTGGATCTCCAATGATGACTAATTTAAATATCAATTTTACCATTTAATCCTCACCTAAACATGAGCTACATTTATCCTTGCAATAAACCCTTTATTTCTTTGATCTTCTGATCTTTTTTCTCTATTTCTTTTTGTAGATGAACTATGTAATCACTTTGTTCTTTTAATTTATCATTTTGTTGTTTTAGTTTTTCACTTACTTCTTTTAGCAATCTCGTTCTTTCATCAACTTCGTGTTTAAGATCTTCAATATGTTTATTCAAATTTAATAGCTCAACAGATTCAGATTGTGTTTCAACTACAGGAGTAGCAACTGTATCTGTTCCACTTAAAGATAATTTGCTCTTTAAAATTTGGATTTGATCTTCTAATTCTTTAATTGTGTCTGCCTTTTCATCAAGTTCCTTTTGCTTATACATGATTTTATCCTGAAAGCTTTTCCCTAGCATCTGTTGTACTTCTATATTTTCCTTTTCTCTTTTACCAGTTATAGATCGTAGTCTTTGAAAGTCTCTATCTCGAATTGATAATTCTTGTTCTAAATTTCCCCTTTCCAAGTCGAATGCTTTGAGTTTTGAATCTAGTTCATTTAATCTATACACTAAAGCTTCTGTTGATTTTGGATCTAATTCCTCAACATGATTTCCTTGAAGATTTTTCGTTAATGCTTTGTACCATATGAACAGAACATCTTGAATCAAAGGATGCATATTTTGCCAATTTGTAACTACTATTACCCAAAAATATGATCCAGGAATATCGGGATCAATTCTTTCTGAAGGTGGATTTACGCTTTCTGGATTACGCCTTTTATATTCATCCAAGGTATCCCATAAAGTCGATCTTTGAGCAGAATTCATAAAATCACCGGTTCTCGAACTCAGTATTTTAGTTATAGCGGGATGTAGTCTTTAAACATTATTAATAGTGTAAAACTCGACACAAAAAACCTAAATTTTCAAATTAAAAATCTTAATAGCATTATTGGTAGTTACGTTAGCAACTTCGTTTTCGGGAAGTTCTTTTATTTTTGCAATCTCTTTGACAGCATAAATTACATTTGCAGGTTCATTTCTTTTCTTTTCGGGGAATGGTGAAAGATAAGGAGAATCAGTTTCTGTTATTAGATTTTCTAAGGGAACAGTTTCTGCTAATCTTCTGTATTTCTTCCTGTTCGTAACAGCTGTTGGTATGGAAATGTAATATCCTCGGTCTACACACTCTAAAGCTGTCTCGACATCACCTGAGAAACTATGCATAATTACAGGAGTTTCTGCAATGGATAAGATATCAACTGAATCCTTCTCAGCATCTCTGCTATGAACGGTTAATGGTAAATTTAACTTGTTTGCTAACTTGATAAATCGCTTGAATATCTCATGTTGCTTGGTTCTTAGAATTTGTTTTTTCACCCAATAATAATCTAAACCAACTTCACCAATACCAACTATCTCTTCTTTTTCAGCATGTTCTTTTATATTGACAATCACACTTTCAATATCTATTTCATGATAATTAGCAGGCGGAGCTCCAAGGGTAACAAAAATTTTCTCTGAATACCTTTTATGAAACCGAATTGATTGTAAATAATCATCAATATATACTGGAGAATCAATTAATGCAACAACATTGTTTTCCTGTACATGTTGAAGAATGGTATTGAGTTTTAATCCTCTTTTCAAGGTATGATTTAAGTGACAATGGGTATCAATTGCTTTCAATAGTATCTCTCCTTTTTCACATTTACACTAATCCTAGCTTCTCTTTATCTTCCAATAACATAAGAACACCAAACCATGTTTTCTTGAATCCTAATTTTTCATAAAGATTTATGGCTGGTAGGTTTTCATGATCAACACCAAGAACTATTTCTTTGATACCTTGCATTTTCATCTGAATAATATAATTTGTAATCAAACTCTGAGCAATCTTTAATTTTCTAAATTTAGGAATAACCCCTATCTCTAAGATCATTCCTTTATTTCTTGATGTCGCGGTCATTAATCCCGCACATAATTCTTTCTTATATTTCGCGACAATACATTGAATACTAAAACCAATGTCTTCAACAGTTTTTTTTGTTCTTTCAAGAAAATGTTTTGTAATTTCTGGATTATCAAGATGTTCTATTGTATGTAATTTATCCAGAGAGATTCCATATGAAGAACTAATAGCTTTTACTAATTCAGGACTTACCTTTTGACTTGATTTTGTTTTTAATCCCTTCAAAACAACTTCATTTTCTATATTGATATGCTCGAGAATACAATTCATTTCTAATCTATCTGATTTTTTTCTGAATCCGATTTTCTCATAAAATTTCTGATAAAGACTGATCTCTCTTTTATCCATTGACCAACATTCAGTCCAGCAATCTGAAAACCCTTTAGCAAATGCTTGTTGAAAGCCTTCTTTAACTAATAGTTTACCAATCCCTTTCCGTTGAAATTTCGGTAAAATAAGAGGGAAATGACTTAGAATTTTTATTGCATCAGGAACCCAATATTCATCAAAACGAATTATTCCAATTGGTTTATCTGAAATATAGGCAATTAGAAATAGCTCGGCATCTGATTTTGTATTAATATCTTGAGTTATAGAAATCGAAACATCAAGTTCTGAAATATTTTGTTCTTTAAAATAACGTGCCATCCATTGACAATTATTCATACCCTTGATGAATATATTAGCCCAATCTGCTGCATGAGCTGGGGTTGCATTTTCAAAGAATATCTCTTCTGGATTAATTTTCAATTTTCATTGTCCTCTTATTGCATACAATCATTCATTTTACATCTAAAAAATTATTCCATAAGCAAATAAACTAGTCGTTTAACAACCATGTTTTTTTTTAAAGAATAGTTAAGTCTATAAATAGAACTAGTTAAAATTTCTAAGAGAATTTGTATATTGCTAGTTAAAACAAATTACTACACGATGAGGTATTATTTTCAATGATAAAATTCGTAGACCCTCAAGTAGGGAAAGAAGAAAAAGAAGCTCTAAATGCTGTAATAGATTCAAAATATCTTGCAGAAGGACCAGTTGCTAGAGATTTTGAGAAAAGATTTTGTGAATTTGTAGGATCCAAATATGCTATTGTAACATCAAATGGAACTACTGCATTACATTTGGCATTAGAAGCATCAGGGATTAAACCCGGTGATGAAGTAATAACTACACCTTTCACCTTTATTGCATCAAGTAATAGTATCTTGTTTAATGGTGCAATTCCTATTTTTGCAGACATTGATCCAGAAACATACAATATAGATCCTGAAAAAGTGGAAGAAAAAATCACTAAAAAGACAAAAGCAATTTTACCTGTTCATATTTTTGGTAATCCGTGCGACATGAAAGCTCTTACAGATGTTGCAACAGATCACGATCTCCTTATCTTAGAAGATGCTTGCCAATCACATGGTTCATACTTTGATGGAAAGCACACAGGAACAATTGGTGAGGTTGGGTGCTTCTCATTCTATGCTTCTAAAAACCTTCCATTTGGTGAGGGTGGCGCGATAGTTACAGATAATGAAGAATTAAAAGATGAAATCTTGTGTCTCAGAAATCATGGTAGAACACCAAAAGGTGGTTATTTCCATACAAAAATTGGTTATAATTATAGGACTTCAAATATTCATGCAGCGATTGGTGTTGAACAAATGAAAAAATTACCTGCAATGCTTGAAGCAAGGAAAAGAAATGCCAATATTCTTCTTAAAGAATTATCTGATTTAGATGGCTTCGCAATGCAAAAAATCTATGATAAAGCACAACATGGTTGGTATATTGCTGCTGGAAGAACTGATAAAAAAGATTTACCTGTAACAAAAGTCATTGAAGAATTAAAAGCTAATAATATTGGTTCACGACAGATTTACAATGTTCCTTCATATAAACAACCAGCGTATACGGACATTAACAATTATTATTATTGGTCAGAATTCATTAAATTCCCAGATTATAGTAAAGTTAGTTGTCCAGTTGCTGAGAGAATTGGGAAGGATCACTTCCAAATACCTATCAATCCTGGTGTTAGCGAAGAAGATATGCAACATATTGTTGCTACTTTAAGGAAAATATTCTCTTAGAAGAGTATTTTTCTATTCCTTTTTATTTTCCCTGTAATTTTCAATTGCTTTATGTAAAGCATCTACAGCTAAATTACTACAATGCATTTTATGTGGTGGCAAACCATCTAGTTCTTGTGCTACATCATTTCTTGTCATTTTCATAGCATCGTCTAAGGACTTCCCCAAGGCCATAACGGTTGTTACACTACTTGTAGCAATTGCTGAGGCACATCCAAAAGTTCTGAACTTAATATCATCAATTTTATCATCTTTCACTTTGATGGTAATTTCCATGGTATCCCCGCACTTTGGGTTGCCAACAATACCTTTTCCATCAGGATCCTCTATTACCCCTACATTCTTGGGTTTAGTGAAATGTTCCATTACTTTTTTGCTATATAACATTATTTCTTACCTACTCACATACAGTTCTTAATTGTGTTTTAAATATTTATTCTATATTTAACTAAGTTTCACAATGATCGTCATCATGTTCATCTTTCAAACTCATAACATATTCTTCTGTTTCTTTTCTGAAGGCAGACATCTCTCTAAGTTCTTTAATTACCCGTGGAACTTCTTTTATGACATAATCTACTTCTTTATCTGTATTCCATCTACCTAAAGTTAATCGTAGTGAACCATGTGCTACTTCATGTCTTAAACCAATAGCTAGTAAAACATGTGATGCTTCAAGTTTTTTGGTAGAACAAGCAGAACCAGTTGAGCCATAAATACCTATCGCATCTAGTCTTAAGATTAATGCTTCTCCTTCAACATATTTGAAGGATATATTTGCATTATGAGGTAATCGTATAGTTCTATGACCATTTAGTATTGTATCCTCGACTTTAAGCATGTTATCGATTATACGATCTCTCATTTTAGTGAGTTTTTCTTTCTCCTTCAACAGCTCTTTTTGTGCAATTTCAGCCGCTTTTCCTAGACCAACTATTCCAGATACGTTCTCAGTACCTGATCGATAACCCTTTTCATGTCCACCGCCATGCATCAAAGGCTCGAATCTTATGCCTTGCCTCTTATAGAGAGCTCCTACACCTTTTGGACCATATAATTTATGAGAGCTCAAAGATAGTAAATCGATATTTAATTTTTTAACATCAACAGGAATCTTACCTACGGTTTGAACAGCATCAGTATGGAATAATGCATCTGCATCATGAGCAATTTCTCCAATTTCCTTTACGGGTTCTATAGTACCAATTTCATTGTTCGCATGCATAATAGAAACAAGAGCTGTTTCACTAGAGATCTCTTTCTTAAGATCCTCTAAGCTAATTAAACCAAAATTATCAACAGGAAGATAGGTTACTCTAATACCTTGGGTTTCTAAAAATTCTGCCGTTCTTAAAATTGCAGGATGTTCGATAACTGAAGTTATCATATGTTTTTTCTTATTTTTCTTTGCTAGCATAATTCCTTTTAATGCTGTATTATCACCTTCTGTTCCCCCAGAATTGAAAATAATTTCCCTATCGTGTTCAGCTCCGATGAGTTTCGCTACTCTTTCTCTTGCTTCTTGGACTGCCATTGCAGCATTTCGTCCATATTCATACATTTGAGAAGCATTACCAAATTCATCTGAGAAAAACTTCATCATTTCTTTTCTTACTTCTGGATCTACTGCTGTTGTAGCTCCATGATCCATGTATACTCGCATTACTTCCTGTGACAACTAAATTACCTTCTTGAGTTTGTTAAGCTTACATCCTTTTTGAATAACAAAAAGGTGCTCATTAAATTTCTTAAGTTTTTGAGTCCCTAATCTTATCAAATAAAGGTAAAGATTGAATCCCACATCATGAAATAAACCTACTTTTAAAAAAATTTTTCATGTCTAGGGAAATCTTTAACATATTCTAATTCTAATTTGATTAAGGAGAGAATTGCATGCCCAAAAAGAAGTCTCCCGATAAAAGCGATTTTACGAAATTTTCAGGTTTCTATAAACTCACAAGCATTGAACGTCTTAAGAAAATTCAAGATTTTATTCCAGAGCTAACTGATGATGACATTCAATTATTACTAACAACAGGACCTATTGAGCTGGAAACAGTAAACAGAATGATTGAGAATGCAGTTGGAACGATTCCAATTCCCTTTGGATTAGCTGTTAATTTTCTCATAAACGATAAAATCTATGTTGTTCCGATGGCAGTCGAAGAACCATCTGTTATTGCTGCTGTGTGTAATTCTGCGAAACTAACACTCTCAACTGGTGGATTTAGAACATCAACAACAGAACAAATTATGATTGGACAAATACAAATTCTGGATTTAAGAAATCCTGAAGAAGCAGTTCAAGTTCTTCTGAAAAACAAAGAGCAGATTATGAAAATTGCTAACACTTGTAGCAAAACTTTGATAGAACTAGGTGGAGGAGCAAGAGATGTTCGAGCAAAAATCATTGATACGCGTGTTGGTAAAATGGTTATCTGTGAAATCCTCGTAGATTGTTTAGATGCTATGGGAGCTAATGCTGTTAATTCAATGGCTGAAACACTAGCCCCATTTATTGAGGATATTACGGGGGGAAGAGTGCTGCTAAGAATTCTCTCAAATCTTGCTGATTTACGGCTAGCAAAAGCTTCATGTATTGTTCCAAAGGAAAAATTGGGCGGAGAAGACATTGTGGATAATATTGTTGCTGCTTCAGCTTTTGCAGAAACGGATCCATATCGTGCTGCCACTCACAATAAAGGTGTAATGAATGGTATTTCTGCTGTTATGCTGGCAACAGCAAATGATACTCGAGCAATTGAAGCTGGAGCTCATGCGTATGCTACTCAAGAAGGGCATTATGGTTCAATAACTAATTGGATAAAAAATACAAAAGGTGATCTTGAAGGAACAATCGAAGTTCCAATGGCTGTAGGGATTATCGGTGGTGCTACAAAAACAAATCCTATAGCACGCATAGCTCTAAAAATACTCAGAGTTGAATCGGCATCAGAATTAGCGCAAGTAGCAGTAGCTGTTGGTCTTGCACAAAATTTAGGCGCATTAAGAGCTTTAGTAACAACCGGTATTCTAAAAGGTCATATGAAATTACATTCTAAGAATTTAGCAATTGCTGCTGGAGCTACAGGTGAACATATTGATAAGGTAGCTGAAAT
>JABLTI010000092.1 GCA_013166835.1 Promethearchaeati archaeon
TTTGAGCTCCAGTAACATTATAATGTCCTCTTAGTGGCATAACATAGAATTTTGTATAACTATTTAGATCTCTCACGAGACTTAATGCTGCATCTACATTTCTGTGTTTACCTTTTGTGGATGCTAAACCCAAACCAAAAAAGAGCACTCCATGTTTTGCATTCTTCATAATTTCAGCTAATTCCTTTATTTTCTCAACGGGAATTCCTGAAATGTTTTCATCCTTTATTTCTCTCCCTCTGACTATTGCTCTTAAAGCACTAATGAATTCAAAATCACCATCAGGTTCGATTTGTAAGAAGAGATTCGCTAATTTTGCGGTTTCTGTCTTCCTAATATCTATTACTACAACAGTTCTCTCTTGGAATCCTTTCTCCCGGAAAAAACCTCGAGGGAAAGTTGTGTATCTACTCATATGTCTTGGGTGAGCTTCCATAGGATTACAACCGAGATATACAATAAGATCTGATCTATTACGAACTTCACCTAGCGTACATCCTGCAAGACCAATTTCCTGTATAGCTAAAACTGAAGGACCATGACAGACTGAAGGACAATGATCCCAAATAGCCCCAACCTCTTCAGCCAGTTTAATGCTTTCTCTATGAGTGTTGGCATCAGTTGATCCAAAGCCATAAAAAATTGGATATTCAGCTTTTATCAGAATTTTCGCCGCTTGTTCCGCTGCTTTCTCATAACTTGTTTCTATTAGTTGATTTTCTTTCCTAATAATTGGTTTTAGCATTCTCTTTGCTCTTTTACGCCCCTTAACCTTTGCAGCCCCTAACTGACAAGCATTTCTAACTTCCAAGATTTCATTGTTCTCTATAACAACCTCGAGATCATCACATAAACTCCCGCAAAAAGGGCAGACGACATCACTAATAATTTTCATGTAATAACCTCATTTCTCTTTATTCTTTTCAACAAGTAGCTTTGCAAGCAAGTCTTCTACTTTTGGAACTGATTTTTTTGTTTTTCTAATAGTAGCTTTCACCCCTTTAAAACGTGGAACTCCTATTCCTGCTTTTCCGGGAGGAATTATCCAATTTGCATAGATTCCTAAAGGGATGAATATTATTCCTTTATGTGGGGCATCTTTTGATTCCTTTGCTTGCACAACAATTTTCCCTACTGATGTTTTAACTTCAATGTTTTGCTTCGCAACAATTCGTAATTTATCCATATCGTGAGGATCCATAAAACAAACGCCAGTAGCTTCTCTTGCTTCCTCTGAAATTTTGATGCCAGCTAAAGTAATACCTTGTTCAATTGTTCGTCCAGTAGTTAGGATAACTTCGAGAACATCAATAGGTTCAGACATGGTCTATCTTCGTTAACGAGCTCTTAAAGAGGTTACGTTAGTTTGATTTTGTTGCGAGTCCGCCCAACTCCAGAGTGGAGGAACTTTCGTTTGACTTTTGGCTGTGTGTCGCAAAAAACTTCTCTCGAAATTCCTTCAAGAGTCGTTGCCTGACCACAAGGCGTTTCAGTGATAGTGCTAGTAGTGCAAGAAGCCTTTGCATGATATTTACTGTTCCACTTACATCTCGATTTATAACTAACCCACAATCACAATTGATAGTTCGTTCTGAGAGTTTACGATTCTTCTTTTGCATGCAGTAACAGCATCTTTTAGTTGTTCCTCGTTCACTGATCCTTATTACTTTTTTACCTGCTTTTTCTGCTTTGTAGGTTAAGAATCCAGCGAAGCGACCAATTGACCCACTGCTTTGCATGTTTCGATGACGGCTTTTATCGTTCTTCTTATCGTTCTTTTTGCTCTCACTCATTGCCTTAACATTCAAGTCGCCAATGATGATAGTGTTTGCTTTGGTGTTCTCGACGATTTTCTTGCTTACTTTGTGTTGAAAATCTTTTCTTTGGTTTGCTTGTTTCCTGATCATCTTCCACATTTTGTCATTGTACCTGTGCCAGCGATTTGAATATTTTTTGCAGTGATCTCTTTTGCTTTGTATTTCCTCTATTTTTGGTTGCCAGTATTTTTCCACTCGCTTGTTTTTGACGGTTATCGTTTTTCCTTCATGACTGTTCACCGCGGCAACAATGTTCATGAGTCCGAGGTCAATTGTTTGGTAGATACCATTATCGAAATATTCCGGTGTGTTTTCCTCGTAAATGATCGATAAGTAGAACTCTTTTGTTTTGTGTACTTGGTAAATGGTTACCTGCTTCACTTTTTTATTTTCAAAAGTTAGTTTTCCCTGCATCTCAAAAGTTAAATCTACTTTTTCTGCTTTTTTAGCAGGATAAAAATGAGTGAAGGTTATCTTATTCCCTGCAATTTTGAATCCTTTTTGATTGTAATGCATGGTAGTAAAATAATGCTTTCCTTTGAATCCCGGTGGTCGTGCATTTTTATCACCATTTTTCCTTAGAGCATGAAACGATTTGTAATCAGCTTCTAATTGTCGTAAAGTATCCTGTAATGTTTTAGAGTAATTTTGTTTATATCGAGGGTATTGCTCTTTTAGTTTTGGTAATTGTTTGGATTGTTTATTATAGCTAGGTTTGTTTTCTTTATCTCTCTTCTTCTTTGGCAAGTGTTGGTTTTTGCTCCACCATTCTTTTCGTTCCTTGTTAGCAAAGTAATGGATCAATCGACAGTTTTCTGATAATACCCAGAGCACTTGCTTTTGTTCTTCAGTCGGTGTGATCTTTACTTTATTGGTTAATTGGAGAGGTTTCTTCTTTACGGAAGGTTTTGTTATTTGCTTAATTTTTAACAGTGCTTTCTCTAGTTCATTCTTTGGTAAATCAGCTATTAATGTTTGGTAAACTTTCTTTGCTTGTCTGTGTTCTTTTGAGAGCATTGTTCTTCAGTAAAGCATATATTTAGCTAACTATATAGCTATTTTCCACAGAGTTCATTGAAAGTAATAATTGTTTACTTAAAAGAATAGTGGAATAATTAGCTTCCCGTACAGCTAATCTAAGAGGTATTTAAGAAGGCAAATAGAGATTAACTGATAGGAGAATCACTATGCTAGAGTTTCTCAATTGGCGAAATGATCCTTTATTAGTTGATTCTGATCCATTAAAACAAAACACTTGGCTAACAACTAATGATTTATTGGAGTTAAGCAAAAATGATTCCTTCTTAACATCAACAGGACAAATGCTTCTTTATCCGATTATGATCCGAAAAATAGATTTTCAAACTGGGGAACGCATCTTACAATCATTTCCATATATTCTCTTGGGTAATGAATGGACTTCTTCAATTCGAAAACAATCTCTTGCTTTAGCTGAAAAAACGCATCATTATTTTCAGAAATCAAATTACAATAGAACAATTCTTGAATGGCAGAAAAAAATCATCAGTTACATGGAAGAACAACAACGGCTCCCCTTTCCTATTTTTCGATTAGTTCCATCTTGGAAAAAGTTTTTTCAAAACAAACAATTCGTTCAATTCCAATCTGCTCGAGGTGAAGATTTTCAGTTACCATTATATCTCACAGAAGAGCTTGCCTACCTTACAGGTGTTATTATGGGGGATGGGCATCTTGCAGAGTATTTTGTAAACATTATTGATTCATCAAAAAAACACATAGAAAATCTAAGACAAAAGTTAATCACTTCATTTAATTCCAAAACCGAACTTTTCAAGCAATCAAACGCAAATGCTTGGAATGTTAACATTCTCGGTAAATGGATTGTTCGGTTTTTTAATTTCTTATCTGGGCAACCAATAAATGCTAGAAAATATCCCACATTACAAGAACCACTCATTTTTCAAGGAAATGATCTTTTCCGGAGGAGCTTTTGGCGCGGTTTGATGGATGCAGATGGCAGTTATAAAAGTATTATAGGATTTGGTACAGCCTCGCAAAAATTACGAAATGACTTTTCCCAGTTCTTGAAACATCAAGACATACAATATCGATTCTATGAGCAGTCTGTTTTTGGGGGAATTACATACAGTTTAACAATAGCAGGTGAATCTAGAAAACAATTTGCTTCTTTAATTAGTTCAAGTCATCCACAAAAACTACAAGAATTACAATTACTATTGCAAAAAAGAGTGATTCCTTTTTCACCACGAACTTCTACTTTGCGAAAACAAGGAGTATGGAAAGGACAAGTGATAAAGGTTAATAAAACAAAACTATCAAATGGATATTTCAACTTTGGATTGTTATCTAATTTTAGTATATCAGGATTTGGGTCGATTATTCGTTCTCTTCGAAAAGAGAATTATCATACTCAACAACAAACTGCCAAAGAAGTAAATATATCTAGATCAATGTTATCAAATTATGAATTAGAGCGCACAACACTACCAATTGAAGACTTGATGAATATGCTTTCTCTTTATTCGAAACCATTTGTCATTTTCCTTGAAGAAAAATCAAAGCTACACATCCATTCTCGGAGTTCACATTGTTTACTAGATGCACAACCTAATTGGAAATTATTGAATTTGCTTCGAGGAGTGCAAGTTAAAGACAAAGGTTGCTTAATGCTTCATGGTATGAAAGATGAAGATATTGAAGAATATAGACAAGAAATTGCTAATCATTTTGGAATTGAGGTTAAAAATACAAGAGTCAATAATGAAGTACTCAATAGGTTTCTTCGAGAATTCTTTATCTTAAAGAATTAATATTGTTAATTTTAATAAAATGAAGAGCAAAAGCTCACGCTTTGGAGCGTGCTCATATATACGCAACTCATCCCTTTCAGCGATTCATCACGCATCAGTGCGAAGGTTTTTTGAGAGATTTTTCTCTGATTTTTTGCAGAGAATTTATTATAACCTATAATCAAAAAGGAACGTCTTTTTTCCTGCTGTTTATATACTTTTGTCGAGGAAATTTGTCCTTTATAAAGAAAATTCTTCGAGTAAGTATTAAGGCAAAGAATAGAGTCGATAAGATTTTTTCCCTGGTGAAATTTGATGAGTTCTATCGTTTATCCTAAAAAACGCATGCCAATAAGTGTTTCACTCGGAATTACCACCAAATTAGCCGCAACTGAGAATATTAATGATGATATGTTTTGTGCTTTTCCATTCGAAAAACAAGAAGCAATACTATTCAACACAAATTCAATGGCATTTATTTGTCAGGATCACAGTTATAGGAAGTCGATGCAAGATGAGCTCCTTGTTTTCCTTGCTACTCGTCGTGCTTATGGATTGAAGAATCATACGAAATTACCTGTCATGATTGTTGTTAAAAGTCAAAAAGTAGGCAAACAAGTTGCTGCTGAACTAGCCAGGCATACCACTGATTATAAACTCTTCAATATGATTTTTACATTAAAAGATAAAATAAACAAAGATTTGTTGGTCAAAGTCTCTAAAAAAGCTGACTTTATTCTCTTAACTTATACCCAACTTCGGGATGTAGTTTATAAGAAAGCCTGCCCGGCTATTGAACAAATCGTTTATGTTAATCCACTAACAAAATATAACAGTCATCGAGAAGCAATTACCTTAGACGACATTAAAGATGGCCTACACAAGCACAAGTGTCGAAAAGTTAAATTCACTTATATTATTGATGCAAAGTCATTTCTTGTATTGGAAAGAAAGGATTATCTACACATATTAGGGGCAGATGATTGTCTTTTCTTTGGTTGCGGTGAGAAACCTTTGAATCTTTTAAGTAATGAATCTGAATCCGTTCTGCCACATCTTTCTGAAGAGCATTTTCAGTTTTTCGTTTTACGTGAATTATTCCGAAAGAGAGGCAATCTTACAGAATTAGTTGAGCGATTCAAAAAAACAATTACCTGTAAACTACATTTGTATAGTTACAATCTTACACCTCAAAACTTGAAGAAAGATGAAGAGGGCATCTTATCATGTAAAATGATAGAGCGAAAAGCTGAAATCGATAAGAAAATCAAAGGCAAAATAAATAAAACACTTCTTCTTTTCAAGAAAAAAACCATGAAAACAATAATTGGGAAAGAAACATATGATCTTGAGCAGAATAAGGTGAATTTTTCTTGGGAGGAACCTATTGAAACAGCACCTTTCCTTCCTTTAATTGAAAAAAAGAAGGACAAATACTATTATCTTACAAGATTAGGTGAAGCGGTTTTAATTGCTTCATCAATCTATGCTGGGGTAGAAGTTAGCTTTTCATCTTTTTTGAATCGCATGTCAAACACCCTTTTCAAGAAAAAACGAACTTCACCGAAGCTCTCTATTGAAGAGATATTAGAGCTTTATAGTATGCTTATTGGATGTGATCCTGTTGACCTTTCACCCACAATCAAAGAATGCTTGACAACAGATGGAGAACAATCTGTAGATGAACTATCTACCCTAATTAATGAATTCATTGTTCGAGAATTTGGATACATAATGAATGATTACTCAAACCATGCTGCATTAACTCTTCTAGAAGCATTTGAAGAATTTATGGATGAAAATGCATTATACTTTATCAAACGATTAAAACATCTCAAGAGTAAAAAGAAGAAAGCAAGAGAAGTTAATCTTCCTGATGCAATTCTCAAGGCAGTGAAATATAAACCGTTAATGATAGGAGAAGTGAGTCAGAAAGTCAAGGAAGATTACAAGAAAACAGGTAAAGAGCTAAAGAAATTAGAAAAGAAAGGACATGTAAAGTCAATTAAAGTAATTCAAAATGATCGTAGTACTCGTTTGAAATATTGCCAGCCAGGAGTATTAGCTAAATTCCCTTATCTAAAGAAGACTTGTGGTATGTGTGTTTTATACAGAAAACGATTTAAAAAATGTCCATTACTAGAATTGTTGGCAATTTTTGATCAAACAGCTTTCCCAACGGATTATCTTAATTATATCTTCAATTACATTAAAGAAAATGCAACTTCATGTGAAAATATCGTTGAATATTCCGATTTAGTGGTTGAGGGAGAAAAAATCAGATACACCGTTTCTAGAGAAAAACTTGAACGAGAGATGGGAATTATCGAAGGATCTTTTATTATTGGACAAGAGGTTCAAACAAAATATAAGTGCATAAATTGCAAAACTATAATAGAAGAATTCGGAACAGGAGGAGAACTCTTCTTTCCGCGAAGACGAATTCTTTGCCCAAATTGCGCAACAGGTTACTATAAAAAAAGCGAACAACTCATTTTGATACAAACGGAGTACAGAAATGTTCTTCGAAGTATTTATTACAAACTAACAGGTTCAGTTCCAAAAATTCTACAAGAATTAAAACCATCTTATGCTTATGTAATCTATGATTATGAATATGCAAACGTAGATATGCTAAAAAATCAGACACTAGTACTCGAAATATGTAATCATAAAGTACCGCTTGAAAAAGTTAAGAATATTTATTTCATGGGGGAACAACATGTTGAGCTTGAAGAATTCCTTACCAATCTTGCAAAGGAAAGATCCGAAAAATACTTCTTTACTGTCAATAGATCTCAACAAAAAGAGCAAGAGCAAAATGAAATAATAGAAGCTTGTGAACCATTCTCTCAAGAACAATATCAGTTGCTTCTTAAATTAATTGCATACATATCTGATAAAGAGATTTTAAACAATGCAATTCTTAAATCAAGGAATTTATCGAATATTGGGGGTTTGCTTGAGTATCAAAGATTTGCACAAGAAAAAAACCAACGTTCATCTAAGATAAACAAACAATTGTATGAAATGACTGATCTCTTCATGATTGTTCAAACAGGTGTAAAATCAAGTTATTATGGTCGGCAATTAGAAGGACTTAATCAAGATTGCTTTTTTGATTTAATAAAAGAAGAAGGAAGAAAAGTTGGTCTGTGGACACACGGCAGAGTTGTTTCACGATTAGTGAAAGACTTGTTCCTATCATCTACAATTAAAACTAGTAATGCTCGAGCACCATTAGATGCACTAATAAACCAAATTCTACGACAATTTCGATTTGTTGTTAACAAAGTTTTCAGAAAAGTAGGATTTGAACCTTCTTCTATGGGACCAGGATTATTGCATAGGAGAAAATCAAAATCAGATATTGATAAGAAAGGATTCTACTTCGATATAATAGAACCCATAGGACCATTAGCTTTAGCTAGTTTACTCAAAGCATTATTTGATGATTTGTTCAATGAGGATGATTGTTTTTTAGAGTTAGATGGTAGCGGACAAGAAGTTTACAAAGTAAAAAATTCATCCCTTGAGAAAATCGAAAAATTAGTTGAAGAAGCACTAACAGAACCTGTGTACTATAAAGGAAAGGAACTGCCTTTTCTAAATGCTTTTGAAGAAAATTTGCTTTCCTTCAGGCAAGCAATCCAACTTTGTTTTGATAAGCTCGAGAAGGATAATACAATATCATCAAAAGAAATAACACATTGCATAAATTCAGCTGGGTACTATCCCTTTGTTTTTTGCCCCGTTGAGTGCAAAGAAGATCTGAAAAAAATCTACGATTTTACGGCTAAGAATGCATCCTTCTTTGAAGGAAGAGAAGAACGAGTACTAGCTGCAAGGGAGAAACGTAGTGACTTTAGGGCAGAAGCAATGAAGAAATGGTTAGCTAGTAATGGGGAACGAGGAAAAAAGAAGTTAAAATTGACTAGGCATCAAGCGAAGGAACAAGAACGAAGCTTGTTAATAGTATTAATGTTGATGAACTTTGGAATACAAATGAATGGTTTCTTTGGTTTTTATTCAACAAGCCAAATCCGAGAAATACTTCAACTAACTCAAAATCAAGTACAGAGAATTCTGACACAAATGGTTACTCGAGACTTTTTGGTGAAAATGAAGTATAAGATGCAAAATTTCTATCAACTTAATCTAGAGAATGAAACAGTGCATAAGATACTCTTTACCATTGGAAAAATTCCTTGTGATGATGCAGATAGAACACTCGAACTTATGAGTAACTCAAGAAATGTGCTCTCAAGTGTAGAAAAATTGCTAATGAAAATTCAGGATTGCAGAGAAGGATTACCATTAAAAATCGGTTGGTCTGGTTGGAAAATACCAAGTAACGTTGAGCAAATAATCGAGCTTGTTAGTGAGTAAATAGATTATTACGAAAATAACAACTAGAAGGATGAAAAAATGATTGATAGAATAATAACAAACAAAAAATCTCTTGTGGAAGAGAAATTCCCAATAAAAACAACAAAAAGACGTGAATGGTTAAGGATCGCTAAACTACCCTCAACAAAACCAGCAATTGAAAGCGAAATTTGTTGGAAGGATATTCTTCCAAAAGAGGTTGAATCACTTGCGTCGGTTCTGGAGACATTGGTGAATAGTTCATATCCTTTTAAACATCAAAAAAAAGCATTAGAGTATCTATTAAGTTCAGAGAAGGAAAACAAAAACCTAATCATCAATGGAGGAACTTATTCAGGAAAATCATTGTCATTTAGCGTTCCTGGAGTGGTCAAGCTACTGAAGGGAGAAATTGATTTCATGGTGTTATTTTATCCTTCGAAGCAGTTACTAATGGATCAATTTGAACAAGTGAAGAAATTTGTAGTAGAGGTAGAGAAACAAACAGGTGTGCGGTTAACAACGCGAATGTATAGCGGTGATGTTGGTAGGAGCATTATACTTGGAAAAACGAGTTCAAAAAAGGAGCTTTATGAGACTGAAAATTACCCCCCGAACATTCTCTTAGCAACATTTGATAAGGTTTGGTATCAGATACTTAGAGGGAATAAAAATCCTTTAATCGAAAAAATCATGAACTGTCAGTATTTAGTGTTTGATGAGATCCATGCATTCGAGGGATTTGCAGCAGCCATTATTAAATTGTTTATCCATGTACACAAAACAAAAAATCCTGATTGTCAAACAATCCTTTCATCTGCAACGATAGATAGAGTATCAGATTTTGGAGACTCTTTTTTACCTGAATCTAAAATTATCACTTGTCCACCTGTTAGGGGAGAACAAGAATTCATTGGGATAACGAGAGAACACACAGTTTCCTTACTTGCAGAGCTCTGGAAAGAATTAGAAACAATACCAGGAAAAACTTGTCTGGTTTTTGTTGATTCAAAAGAAGATATTGAATTATTAGCTGATAGATTATGCACTGCTCTTAAGCAGGAGCATGATTTTTTTGATGAACGAACTGTGGCAGTGATCCATGCTGATATGCCATATCTCCAGAGGAAAAAAGTACTTGACGAACTACAAAAGGATAAACAAAACAATATCCGAATCGTGATTTCCTCTTCTGTCCTTGAATTGGGAGTGAATATCCAAAACATTCAAACTGTGTTGAATATCGGTATCCCGATCACTCAGAAGGATGGCATTGTTCAAAGGATGGCCCGAAATCGTTCTAAACCGGGAGAGCGAAGAGTAAATATCTTCATCTTTGATCTAGCAAATGCTCGAGATAAATTTTATTGGGAACACAAGGAAATACTGAAAGAAATCCTTGAGACAAATGCTTGTAATCCAATTCTGTACCCGAAGCGAAATGCAAAAGTCTTTGCTGGAATACTAATTTTACTAATTCGTTATGGAATAACAGATTTTCGGGAAATAATGACTTTCTATCTAAAAGAAGGGATACTTGCTCACGAATTAGCTCGACAACAATACTCGAGATTAGTCACTCAAATGATATTAAAAAAGGATAAAGGAAAATTATTGATCACAAGTAAGGGAGAAGAACTCTTACTGGAAAAGAAAGAATTAGTACGGAAAGAACAAGACAAGTAGGGAAGATAACAACGAGAGATGTTTTAAGAAAAGGCTTGCCAGGAAACGTTCTAACTAGAAACAGGCAAAAATACCTTGTAGAGGATATTAATCAGCAAAACAGTAGTATCTTTGTGAAGAAATACTTACCAAGTCGAACAGAAGGATTCGACACAGTACCGATGAATAGTTTAAGTGATCCAAGCATTACAGTAGGAATACTACCGAAAGTAACAGAAGGACCAGAGATGATGAATATTAGCTTTGGTCAATTAACAATTGAACGAAAGCCAAAAGCAATAGTCAATTATAAACCTGAGAGGAGGATTACAGAAAATGGTGGTGAAAAGTCTAAGAGCTATTGCTGGCAAGAATTAACCGAAGAAGAAGCACAAGATTATAGCATCAGAGAGAAAGTAGAGGGAATAACCCTTAGCTTGTTAGTTGAATCGGTGAATGGGAAGGGGGGATCGAGTAAGGAAATGCTAAAACTACTTGGAAAAATGCTTCTGATTGAAACAGAAGTAGTGCTAGGAATACCAACTTCGGAAATTGGGTTAATAAGCAACAATATACAATTAGCATTATTTGATAAAGGAAAAGGGAAGGGAAATGCTGGATATTTGTATGAACAGCTAAAGGTAGTTTCAGAGGAATTGAGAAAAAGGCTAATGAATTGTTCTTGTGAAGAAGGATGCAAGAACTGTTATGGAGAAATAATAGGTGAGCTGCCAAAAGGTTCGAAAGAGGAATTAATACTCTTAGCACAAGATCTAGGAAAAATTGTTGAAGAAGATTCGTATGAAAAACTCGAAAAAGAAATTAACATACAATCAAACTATCAAGAAGGAAAGATCATTGCCCTGGCAGACATACACTTGGGAAGTGAGTTCAGTTTAGAAGAAGAATTCTATGAAGCAATAAGCGGTTTGAGTAAACAAGCAGATATTGTGATAATAAATGGAGACTTGTTGGATAAAGGAGGAAAGGAAGGACAAAAAGCAGTCAAGAAATTATTAAAGAAAGCAATCAGTGAAGGGTTCTGGTCAAAATTAATTCTGATAAGAAGCTCGACCATACATGATGCTGCACTGGCAAATTTTGCAAATATACAACAACAAGACTATGCACAGATAGAAACAGAAGCAGGAGAAGTACTGTTTGTTCATGGAAACAAAATAGGAATAGATCCAAATGATGTAGTGAAAACAAACGAGGAAGGAGCAATAATAGTAGCTAAAGGAAAACTGATAGCAAAAAGTAAACTTACCGGTAAAGCAAGAAATTGGTTGCCAAAAATAACAAAAGAAACACACTTGGTAATAGGACACTTACATAAAAGGTTCTTCAATGAAAGATACAGAGTATATGGATTAGGACACTGGACAAAGAAAGGGAAAAAATTCGATAAAAAATGTTATTTGATCATTGATTCCTCAAACACTCTTAATGAATTACAACTTCAATCATATTAGCAGTAAATTATCTTCGAGATGATTCATTTTTCTAAATAAAACAAATAAATGTTATAATTCATCCTAAAAAGTTAATAATATATTTAATATACAAAGACATCATTTTAGATTAAGATATTAATTAAATTTTGTTAACGAACCTTAACCATAACCTTCGTTATCAGAATCGGAATCTTTAGGATCAGTTTGGTAACTGTTCACTTCTAAGCCATCCAGTAAACCATGTCACAAGAAAAGGGTGTTTAAATAGACTAAAACATTATTAATTACTGATAAAGAAATCAGATAATTATATAACAGTTAGATTATACAAAATATATTTTTGTCGTAATAATTCTAATTCTGTGTATTTTCTTAATTTTCTCTAGGTTTTATATAGCGTAGAAAGTGACTGCTTTTTGAACGTAAAGTTCAATCAATAATGGAGACTGAAATATGAAAATCAGAAATAAGACAATTCTAAGTATTCTTGGGATTGTAACGATATTAGTATTCCTAACAGTTATTCAAGTTAAAGCAACAACTCCAGATCCACCTAGGTATTTTACAACATGGGATTTAGAAAATAATACAATACTATTGACATGGAAATCACCAAGCAATATATTAGCTGAAAAATATGACATAGACTGGCGATATAGTACAGGTGATTCTTGGAGTAATTTAGTTGAACAAAACCAAGTTGGCGGTATAGATGTTGGACAATCATATCCAGTTTATAACCTTGAAGCTTATCACACGTATTACTTCAGAATAAGAGCATATGCAGATGCAACTTGGGGAGGATGGGCTTACACATCAGGTTGGTGTTCGGAATAATAATCTATATAGTTTACCTCCTATGGAGGTAATCTTTTTTTCTAATTACAAATAATTTTTCATGAAGAATTTAGTACCTGAATTCTAATTTTACAAATCAAAATTGATTTTCTATTTTCAATTTATATATACATAAATATTATTGGTTTTTGTCAAAAAGTTTTTTGTTTATTTTTTAATAGATTACCAAAAGGGTTTTTTCAATATTTCTCTTCTTAATATAATGTTTATGCATAGTGTCTTTGTATAAGAAAGAACCTATATATTGATTGAAATTCTTCCATTGAAGATTTCGAATACTTTTAAACTATAATATTATTTCCATTTCTAATAAAGGATTGAAAAATATGATATACATGAGGATAAGAATAAAATTATACATGTAATCCTAAGTATTATATTAAAGTCGGGTAGATACTGGAGTTCTATTGATGAGCAGGTTTTCAGAACAGTTAAAGGTTTATATCCGAGTCTTGCTGCTGAATCGCCGCTCCACTATTCTTGCTTTTATTGGTCTTGGGTTTAGTTTAGCATTAATTTCTGAAGGACTGATTTTTGCTTATAGTTTTCAATATGGGGCATTTGAAGAGTATGCCGGAGAACCACCAACTAAGCAATTAACCGTTTCTCTTTCAGGGTTTTTTCTCGAAGATGATCCAAAGGATGTTAAGGACTCTTTCTACAACATAACCAATGATGTTTCTGATTCTCTTGGTGTTTCCCATCGAATTCGAAAATTCGATTGGTTCTTTGAGAAAGGTCGCATTCTGGGGGTGGAAGCCCCAGCTATTAATGGAAGTCTGCAGATCATTAAAGACTTCAATATCTATGGTGTCTCTTATGATTACTTCAGTGCTTTTCAAACGCTTTTGTTTAATGGTTCTCTGCCTTCTGGTTCCGAGGATGTTTTAGTTGTTGCTAAAAAGAATGTAATAGAGCACTCTAATCTTAGTAATACTGGTCTATTTCCACTTTTTGTTCCAGTTTTTGGCGGTGGGGCGCAATATGTTGGACCAATTAATGTTTCAGGAATTATAGCAAAAGAAGAGTTTGGTAGTTATAATGGTTCTTTTCGAGATGATTTTAAAGCTATGATTGATTATTTTACAGAGCAATTCATTTTGATAAATATTGATAATTTTCCCCCAATTGTTTCTCCTTTTGATGTGACTCGTCCCATTTGTCGGTATTCCTTTTATCTTGAAGAAATCAATTCTTTTGATATTAATTCCGAAATTGCTCTCCTGAACTCATTAAGTCAGGAGCTTACCAGAGTTTTCGAACGCGAAGGTTTTTCCTTGCATGTATATAATGAGCTCTCTATTCTTTTGCGGGATTTCGCAAATGAATTCCGGTTGTTTCAGTTGTTTGGTATTATTTTCTTAGTTCCACTAATTGTTGTTTCCGTTGCTCTCTCAAGTTTCTCAGCAAAACTACTAAAGCAACGACAAAGACAACACATCGCTAATTTGTTTCAAAGGGGCTCCACTCAATTTTCTATTTGGGTTATGCTCTTCTTACAATTATTAGAGGTTACTGTTTCTGGGATAATCTGTAGTTTAGCGATTGGATATCCTTTTTCCTGGCTTATGTTAAAGAGCACAGGTTTTCTTGCGTTTTCCAAAGTTGGAGTCTTGCTTGCCGTTAATGGTAGTATCTTCTATATCATCATTGGTGCTGCTTTTGTCTTGTCCTTTTTTATAAACTTAAAGGATGTTTGGGATTTCAGCAAAATTTCTTTGGTAGAAGCGCATCAAGAAACCCAGGAAAAAAAACCATTCTGGTCTAAATTCTATCTGGATGTGGTTTTACTTGTTATTGGTCTAACACTTTGGTTAATAGTGAAATTTCAATTACAAGGATCAACAGCTTATATTTTCGCATACAGCCTCGGAATAATCGCTCCAGTTGCCATTGTTCTCGGAGGTATCCTGCTAACAGCTCGATTATACCTGTTAGTATTACAATTATTAGCAAAACCATTTTGGCGAACTGATCGATTAGGAGTGATAGGATTAGCAATCAAGAGGAGTAGTAGGCGAAAACAATCAACGATGAGAGGAGTTGTTCTCGTTGCTCTTACTTTCAGCCTTGTTTTCTCAGCATTAATAAGCGTGGAATCCTTCAACCAATACGAAGAGGAAAAAGCGTATTATTCTTTAGGAGCTGATATTCTTATAAAGAATGTAGATGCGATTTCAATTAATACCAGAAACCAGATTTTAGCTATATCAGGAGTACAAGAAGCTACTTTTCTCTCCTACACTAGTCAAATTGTGACTTTTGGTAGTTTAACTTACTCTTATTACATGATTGGTATAAATCCATTAGAATTTGCCCGGACGGCTTATTTTGATACGGAATATTTTGGAGGTAAATCCCCCGAAGAGTTTTTCGGAGAGATAAATGCCTCTCATGATGTTGTGATGCAAAAGGAGCAATTAGATAAAGGATTTACTCTTGTGCAAGAAAACATATCATTACCTGGAGAAAAATATCCTATAGGAATTGTTTCCTATGATTTACACGTTGTTGGTATTTACAACTTCCTCCCAAGATTCTTTACCGAATATCCTCCTGCAGATGTGCCTATTTTCAGATTCACCGTAATTGGAAATTATTCTTTAGTGGATGAAATTGCTTATAGTCCAATTAGTATTGGTGTTGATGCTATTGTTAAAGTTGCAGCTGGGCACAGTATCACCCAAGTAGCAAAGGATCTTGAAACTGAATTAGGTCTGGAAGTAGAAAATGTCATCGATGAAGCAAATCTGTATGCGAAGAGTTTTCGGAACACCATGCTTTACGGCTCAGTAAATACTACCCTTATTTTCTCGTTTCTAATTCTAACAGCTTCGATTCTTCTCTCTTTACTCAGTCAATTAGTGGAGACCGAAAGAGAGATACGAATGCTACGAGTTGTTGGGTTTTCACCAAAGCAGTTTTTCTCTCTATTTCTCTCAGAGGTTGGACAATCACTTGTTTTTTCTGCTATAATTAGCTCCTTAGTTGGTGGGTTTGCAGCGAAAATGATTGTGGATCTTCTTACTTTTAACTCCCCGATTCCACCGAGTGAATTATCTTTCCCCCTGTTACAATTAGTCTTGTCAATTCTTAGTCTGATTGCTGTTTCTCTTCTAATGGTTGTAATAGCGATAAGAATTATCTTCCGAAAAGAAACACATAAGGATAGCAAGAAATCTCTACTTAAAATAGCAGATGAAAAATAATAATGCATTGAATGCAAACTCATATTTATATATTAAGCCTTTTTAGTGAAAATTCTTTTATCTTTTCAAACGAATAATAACATGAGAGCTTGAAATGGTTGTTTCAGCAAAGAAGACTGCACAGAGATTTTTTGTAATTCTTCTTATTGAAGTCCTACTTCTGGTGTCAATTATTTGTGAGGTTAATGGAAAAACAATGATTAATGAAGATGACAAAAAAAACACAGAAATTATCCCT
>JABLTI010000093.1 GCA_013166835.1 Promethearchaeati archaeon
ACCTGCTAGAGATACTTGTTCTCTATCGAACAATCCACATAAAGGACCAAAGGATGCAACTGTTTCAAATTCAGGTCCATCAGTTACTATCTCTTTAGAATCATGAACGATTACTGTGTGTTTAGCACATTTTATAGTGCAACCTGCACAACCAGAAGTGAAAACAGGTAAATGCTCCTTAATCGTTTTTTCTGTTAGGATTTCTGCTGGAAATTCTGATTCTGTAAAATAATAAGCAGGAACATCTCCAGCGAACATACCCATATCCATGTAAAGATTTGTTCCGTAAAGATATTGCATGATTGGGAGTAATTGCGATAGTTGTTCCTTTTCTCCATCAATCTTCTTTCGTAATTCTAACATAGCTTTCTTATCTTGCCCAGTAATCTTCGAATGTTTTTGTATTGCAATAGCTTTGAGTTTCTTTGAACCCATGATTGCTCCTAAACCACATCTACCTTGTGCTCTACCCTCATCATTCATTATACAAGCATAACGAACTAGGTTTTCCGCTGCTGGTCCAATACAAGCAATTCGTAACCCATTGATTTTAATCTGTTCCTTAAGGATTTCTTGTGTTTCATAGGTTCCTTTACCCCAGAGTTTGGTTGCATCTTTGAATTTTATTTCACCATTCTCAATGAGAATATAACATGGTTTTTTTGATTTCCCAGTTATTACTAGAGCATCATATCCTGATCTTCGGAGATTTATACAGAAGAAACCACCACTTGTTCCTTCTCCCCATTGATTTGTTAATGGCGAGATTCCTGATACTGAATATCTTCCTGATGCTGGACGAGGAGTGCCGGTCACTGGACCTGTTGCATAGACAATTGGATTTACTGAATCGTATGGATCTTTCTTCAATTTCTTGTAATCATCTTCGGAGAGTAAATCATAAATGAGCTTTGCACTTAATCCTGTCCCTCCAATATAATCTTCTGCGATTTCCGGATCGAGTGGTTTTACTACAACTTCTTTCTTAGTTAAATCGATATAAGCTATTTTTCCATTGTAACCTGTCATTGTTTCAGTCATTTTTTTTCCACTCCTAGTATACTAGTTTCTCCCCATCCCAAGCAGCTTCGAACATTCGTCTGTAGTTTTTTTCTCCTACTGGTCTGTAGGATGTTAATGTGCAAACATCTTCTTTTGAATATCTTGCAAGAACAGCCAGTTTACTCTGATAATCTGTTTTGGTAATTTTTGGTTCAGTAATTTCTTTCACGGAAGCTACTCCACCCATTGAACGTTGGAAGGCTTGTATTGCTTTGACTAGTGCTTCCAGTAAATCTTGTCTTGTTGAATATTTCTCTTTTTCAACTCCAAATAATGGACACAATTTGATCCATTTCTCTGTTACCTTGGCTTGCCAGGCAACGGATTGAGCTGAGAACATACCAACTGAGAGTCCATGATGGACATGCATAACTGCTCCGAAGGAATGACCAAGTGCATGTTCTATTCCAGGCATTGCATTATTGAATCCCATACCAGCCAATGTTGCAGCCCATTGCATGTGTTCCAAAGCTTCTTCATCTTTTGTTCCATATTTTACTAAGCGTGGCAGATACCGAAGTACTTCTTCAATTGCTACCATATTTATCGCATCTGACAAAGGTGAACCCCAATTAGAGGTTATAGCTCCTAAACTGTGAGCTAGAGCATCTAATCCTGTTGCCATAATGAGGAAAGGTGGCAGTGTTTTCACAAATTTAGTGTCTAGAATAACATAATCTGGTAAGGTTTCATCCACAGATAAACTGATTTTTTTCGGAGGATCTCTTTTAGTATCAGTTATTATCGATGCTGTGGTTACTTCGCTTCCTGTTCCAATTGTTGTTGGAATTGCTACTAATGCTTTGACTTTTCTTCTTAATCCAACTGCATTATCTAGAATATCAATTTGCATGAGATTTATTCCGGGTTGCTCATAGACAATCCAGAGAGCTTTCGCTGCATCCAATACCGACCCACCTCCAACAGCAAGGAAGAGCGTTGGTTTAAAGTCATTACAAATTTTTACTCCTTCTTCAAGAATATCCATTGGAACTTCTGGTTCAACACCACTCCAAACTTTGATTTCGAATCCATTATCTTCAAAATCAGGAGCTATATCTTCGTAAAATCTTTTTGTGAAAGAATCAGCTATGATAAGTAGGCGTTTTTCTCCTTCATCCAATCTTTTACCTAACTCAATAGCAACGGTATTTACACCAGTTTTTCCACCAAAAATACGATTCCCACTAAATGTATTCATGATCCCTTGCATTGCACGAGCTCCCATTAAACCTACAACATCGTTGAGAGCTGGGCTTTCGTACCAAGGTATTTCAAAATCTTCATCAGACAATAAGAACACTCCAAGTTTAGTTAAACTGCAAATACTAGCAAATCATGCTTTATTAATTTTCATCTTTTTTATGGTAGCATAATTTATATCAAAAATGAATAAAACTAGGAATAAATTAATAATTTCTAGTTTTATTTCTTAAACAACAGCACTTAATTAATTGACAAAATTCAGTATTTAGTATATTGTCCAATATTAAATCCTTGAAGATGTTATTATGCCCAAAGCTAAAACACATTTTGCCTCTCCTGATCGGCTAGAAAAAGGAGAATTAAAGGAGCAATACAAAAAAGTTCTTTCTTTAGAACATACAAAAGAAATTCTTAATTCATTCCCAAATCTAGTTGTTGTTTTAAATAAGCAAAGACAAGTTATTTTTGGAAATGAAACCTTTGTAAAAATGTTAGGACTTAGTGAATTTGAGGATGCTCTTGGTCAAAGACCTGGAGAATTATTGAAATGTGTTAATTCAGCTATCCTTGAAGGTGGTTGTGGTACATCAAGAAATTGCCGTTACTGTGGAGTTGTTCTAACTATATTGAAAAGCCTAGAATCTGGTGAAGAAGAAGAGAGTGAAGCAAGACTAACTACCAGGCAACAAGACAAAATAGTTCCACTAGATTTGCAAGTCATAGCAAAACCTCTGTTCATGGATGGAGATCAATTCATTGTAGCAATCATGACGGATATTAGCATTCTAAAAAGAAAGGAGTATCTCGAGCGAACTTTTATGCATGATATGATTAATACTACTTGGTCGTTATCAGGTAGAATTGAATTCTTCCCGAGAGATGGTTTAAATGAAATCCAGGATGAGTATTTTAATCGGATTAAAATAGAAATTGGCAAACTTCTTGATGATATTCAAGCACAAAGAGATCTATTAAAATTAGACAAAAAGGAACTTGTCACTGAATTCAGAGAAATTGATTCCCTTGAATTAATACAAATGATTATTCATACCATGTCAACTGATAAAACTGCTAAAAACAAAAAAATAATTATAGCTAAAAATTGTTGTTCAGCTAAATTAAAAACCGATGTACGATTATTACGTCGATCACTGATAAATCTTCTAAAAAATGCCTTAGAAGCAAGTACTGTTGATGAGGAAGTAATTATTGGTTGTGAAAAATCTAGTAACGGAATTACTTTCTTTATAAAAAATAAAGCTGTATTATCTGAAGAAGTTAAAAGTCAAATATTTCAACGTTTCTTCTCAACAAAAGGACAAGGTAGAGGTTTGGGAACATACAGTGTGAGGATACTTGTGGAAGAGCATTTGAATGGTCAAGTTAATTTTGAATCATCAGAGAAAACTGGTACAATATTTAGAATCATTTTACCACTAAAAATTAATTAGAGTAATTTAATTAGTGAATTGATATGAAAATTAAAGATTTCTTCCTAGGAAATTTCAGTCATGAGTTTTGGAAAAATCGCGTATCACCATTAATAATTATAGAATTTCTTGGTACTCTTATGATAGCTTGGGCTCTCCGACCAGTGTGGCTTGGTGAGGAATGGATCTATTTCCCTTTTAAATTTCATATAAGTGGATTAGGCAATGGACGTATGGAAGGAAATATTGGTGCATGGATTTTTGTTCTTGGATTCTGTCTCCTACCACTTCTTGGTACTGTTTGGAGTAATTTTATTTACAAGCAATTTGCGAAAATTTCCAAGGTGTTTGCTGTGATACTTTGGATACATCTGGAATTCAGTATGATTTGCGTTGCTTTTGTAGGTATTTTTGATGGCATTTGGCCCACTCAAAAAATTTCCGGATTTATGCACTCCTTTGGAGCTACTTTTTCTTTCTTGGGTTTTACAATTGCTGCTGTTTTAGTCTTCATTGTGATGTTGATTATTTTTTGGAAGATTCCATCAGAATCTAGACAAGTACTACACCAGGTAATGTTCTTCTTAGTCATTGTGGAATTGGTAGGAGTTTACATCATATTTCGAATAATTGGAACCGCATTTTGGCAGTGGACGTTGATGCTTTCTTTAATGTTGTTCATATTTATTATAAGCAGATTCTTTCCTGAAAATTTGATTTCACACGAAAACAAAAAGGATGAAACTTTAGAAATCCTTCCAGAATGAGAGAATACCAATATTAAACATAATATATATTAAAACCAAAAGCAATTCTTTAATATGTTTTCAAAGGGCGATAAATATAAAAGAAAATTTCTGGTTTTTCTGTTTTTCTTTATTCTTCTTGCACCTTTACCTAGTTTTAGTAATTCTGCTTTCTCTTCTAAACAAGAAAAATACTATGATTCTGAATTACTATATGCCTTTGAAACTCAAAATCTTAATCTAGTAAAATCTTTAGCTACTACTAATAATTATAGTTTAATTAGTCAATGGAATGGTAGTTTAGGTAGTACATTTGATGTTTTCGTTGTTGACGAATTTGCTTATCTTGCCGATAAAGACGGAGGGTTAGTTATACTCGATATAACCAATCTAACCCAACCTCGAGAAATAGGTCGTAAAGCCATTGCTGGTGATATCGTTGGTGCAGTTAATCTCTTTATAGAAAATGATTATGCGTACATCGCAAATGATGTTGATGGAGCTAGAATTATTGATATTAGTAATAAATCAGAACCTAAATTAATTAGTGAATATCATGATGAGTTATATTATTGGGATGTTTACGTAAGTGGGAATTATGCTTTTTATACTACAATTGGAGATGGTTTAGAGATAATTAATGTGAGTAATAAAGCGATTCCAAATGAAATTGCTCAATACAATATGGGAGGATTTATCTGGAGTGTTTGGGGTTCTGAAAATTATATATATATTACAGATCTTAATACAGGCCTGGAAATAATTAATGTAACAGAAATTACAACTCCTACAAAAGTTGGTTTTCATGATGTTTATACAGGGCAACCCTTTTCTGTTTTTGTAGAGGAAGATGTTGCTTTTATTGCTGTTGGAAATGAAGGTCTTGAATTGGTCAATATTAGTGAAAAAAGCAGCCTTGTAAAATTAAGCCAATTTAAAGAAAGTGGTTCAATAGTCGATGTACACTCTAACAATGATACTGTTTTTCTTGCAGATAAATTCAATGGTTTGAAAATATTAGATATCTCCAATAAATCAAATCCAGTTAAAGTTGGTTCTTATTCTCTTAGTGGTGATTCTTGGAATGTTTTCTATCAAGAAGAAGTAGTTTACTTAGCGAATGGACAAAATGGTTTAGCAATAATAGGAATTGATAGAGACAATGATGATCTCGCTGATTATTTAGAATTAGAAATTTACGATACAGATCCTTTGAATCCGGATTCCGATGGAGACGGATTTCATGATGGTTATGAAATAGAAATGGGAACGAATCCCAATGATCCTAATGATTATCCTATTATTCCTAGTCCAAGTCCAACAGAAACCAGTGGATTCAAATATGGCTTGATTTTTGTAATTTCATTTATTTTCATAAAAATATTTTTTGTTATAAAAATTAATAAACGAAAGAATAAACTAAAATGAGAAATAAAAGAAAGGAAGTTAAACCTATTGAAGGTTAACACCTCTTTCTATTCTATTTTTTATCTTTTCAAGAGACATTAATTAATTAGCAGCAACAATCTTCAATTTCTTTAGCGATATCAAATTCTAAACTTAGAGCTAACCAACCAATGTAATCAATTAAATAGTCAATTAAACCCCAATCTAAATTTGATATTTTCTCCATTGTTTCTTCATTTGCGTTTCCAAAAATTTCATTTATAAGTTGAAATTTTCTAGATTCAAGAGTGCTAATTAACTTATCAACACCCTTATCTGTTTTTAGTTTGTCTTTGAATTTGCCTGCGAGTAAAGAATAGATTGTATCGTAAAACAATCCTACATCTTTTTCTTCCATGGAATCTATTTTTTTCTCAAGATTTGCTGTTAAGAAAATCTTTGCAGTTCGAATGTATATTGTTTCACTCTGAAGATCACCTGCACCCTTAGATGTAATTCGCTTACCTGCTTTTGCGACTAAACCTATTTCTATTAAGTTCTTTAGGTATCGATAAATTGACTTATCAGATTTCTTCATACCTTTATGAGCAAAATCACTCTCTAATTCCTTTACAGTTCTAGGACCTACTCTTAAGAATTTTAAAATGTAGTATAAGTTTTCATCTCCATGTAAGATCTCTGCTTGCTTTTCAGATAGATCAATTACTGTTTTTTGGTTGAATGTTATTACATCTTGGCTCATATTTACCACCTTTTTTTCTTATTCTCTTATATTATGTTCTCATGATAATATATTGTATTCTCATGTATTTAAATATTATTCTTAAGTCGTAATATTAGATTCTAATGAAATAATATCATTTTCTCATCTTATGAGAAACCTTTATATATAAGTGTGAGAATAATATTCTCAAACAATAAGAATGGTGTTAACAAAAATGAATAAAAAAGCTGAAAGCAAATACAGAAAAAAAATGATGAATGAAGATGTTGAGAAACAAAAACGAAAATTAGCTTTACTAGTTGGACACTATAGATAAAAAAAATGAGAAAATTACTGGAGAAAAATAAAATGATGAATAAGAAAAATAAGATTAAAAATCAAATCAAAAAGTACCAGAATAAAGCAAGAATGGATTATCAGATGTTAATTGGGCGATAATAAAATTATCCTTGACAACTAATTAACCTTCTTTTAAAATTCGTTCTTGCTTTTTTTTATGTACTTTGTTTTACTCATTCTAATTGATTACAATTGTTTTACTTCTTCAATGAAGGTTAATGTTTCCTTACTGAAATCTTCAGGTTTTAGTATTGCGGTATATGCGTGTACAGAACCTTCAATTGTAACAATTTTATGATATTTCAGTTTCTCTGAATATTTCTTGAGGTTTCTTTGTACAATTTCATTCGGTGCTTCTGCTTCGTCTGGCAACCAAAGAATCGGACAAGTTATTTTGTCAAAATATTCTTGAAATCTAATATCATAAAGTGGCCAAATAAAATTCCAACTGATTTTTCCTTCTTGTGGAGTCCGGAATTTTCCTTCTTTAGTTTCGAAGATTTGATCTTCCGCTTGAATTCGAAGTACTTCTGACCACGAAACGCCTTCATTTTTCCAAGCTTCTTTGAAGTATTCTAAACAATCCTCTTTGGAATCGTACAATTTTACTGGTTTCTCTAGAATTATTTCTTTCAATTCTTTTCTTGCTTTATCTATGGCTTCTTCTGTTAAGATCTGATCTTTGCTGTCAGGTCCTACAAGGTCATATAAACCACCATCAAGAACCATAGCAATTGCTTTTTCTGGATAATTTGCTGCAAAACTTATTGCTGCATCTGCTCCTAATGAGCTCCCAACAATGTATGCTTTCTCTATTCCTAGTTGTTTCATTAAGGCAGCTATATCACTTGCCATATCATCAATGTGACATTCATTTGGTTTATCAGAGAAACCATGACATCTCATGTCTAATGTTAATATTCGATAATCTTTTTTCAAATAGGGAATAACTCCATTCCACATACCAATAAGGGCACCACCGTAAGGTAAGAGAATAATTGTTTCTTTTCCTTCGTTTGGTATGTCAAGATATCGAATGTTTAAACCATTGACCTTTGTCATCTTTGTGTTCATTTTTATCACAAAAATTCTCATAAATTATAATTATAAATAATATAGATAGGTCTTGGAAAATCACTGCTAGATAAAATTCGAAAATTAGCTTTCTAGATTCTCTATTGGAAATGGTGCTCCATGACCAGGATAAATGGTTTTAACACCATTATTAATTATTTTTCTCCAGCTTTGCATCAGCATTTCCTCTTCAATTATAAACGCTGGTCTTTTTCCTTTTCCGAAATAAAAGGTGCTTCTATTTGAGCAAGTATCTCCTACAAATCCTTGTCCATCTTTTAGAACTAATGTAATGCTATCAATAGTATGACCAAAAGTTGTTATGATTTTTCCATTTATTCCAATTTTTTTGAGTAGTTTATTATTGTCTTTCTTAATTGGAATAATTCTTTCATCAGCAATTGTTACACGTGGAACTCCATGTTTCATTGCTAAAACTGCAAGTTTCTTCATAAATTTGTAGTAGAAATTCACAGGTTTTGATTCTGGTTCAATTGTCCCATTAAATAAATGTGTTATTGCATTCTCATGGACTATTAGCTTCGCTTCACTTGCTTGCAGAAATTGTTCTGCAAAACCAGAGTGATCCGCATGTGAATGTGTTAAGAGGAGATATTTTATTTCAGTGATTTCAATTTTTAATTTCTTTAATTTTCTTAGAAATCTCCTGAAATCATGTGGTATTGACACATCAACTATGAGGAAGCCATCATTTGTCTTTAACAAATAGCTATTAGTTGATCCCCTAATTATGATTACTTCAGTCATTCAGACAACCCACACTAGAGACAATTAGTAAGAATAATTATTTGAATGATTTGCAATAATTTCCCTTCTCAATCATTTTTTGGTTTGAAGGTCATGGTCCATTTCTCGTCCCCTTCCCAGCTATCAAAAACATGACCTAATCCTTCTTTTCTAGCGAGTTTTTCCATTTCTCTTAAGAGAATTTGTTGTATTTGATAATCACCTGTCTCGTATATTTTAAACAACATTTCAATAAGTTCCTTAGAGGACCAAGGAAATTTCTTTAGGGGGAATTTTTCTAATTCATATTCAAGATATTTGTAATAGGGACTTAATCTCGAGTCATGAAATGCAAATGCACAAATTAGAAATAGCCTTACAGAGTCTGCTGCCTCTAATCGATAACCAACATGATTATTATCTCGCAAGCTTTTCAGTGAACGATAAACAGAATTAATATAACCATCTAGATAACCAGCAACGTAACCCTTCCAATATTTTTCTGGTATCTTCCCTTTTTCATCAATAATTTCTTGTAATTCACCATTTGTTTTGTCTTTTATTGTTTGAACATGAGCGTAGTTGTATCTATCCCATTCATATTCTGTTCCAATTTCTGCGTGTTCTTCAAATTCTTTTATAGTTTTTACTCCACAATCTATTCCTTTGATTTCATCATATTTCTCAAATTTTTCTCTGTACTCTTTTATCACGTCTTCTTTCACAATCACTAAGAAATCGTAATCAGAATATTCTTTATAAAATCCCTTCCCTCGAGAGCCACCGAGAACTAATCCCAATATATTTGGATCTTTCTCAGATTCCTTTTTTATTTGCTCAAAAATCTCATGTATTGATTTGGTCATACAATCAGGGAAAATTTTAACTTTAAAAGATTTGTTAAAAGAAAAAGAAACTGGAAGCTAACCTCCAGCTGCACCATAAGTGAATCCTGGAGCACACCAGCTTGTTTTGTCATGTTTCAACCAAGCATCAAGTGAATCTTGTTCATAAACAACATTATCATTAATGATAAGTTTAATTTTCTCTATGCACCAATCATCATCTTTACTATGAGATTTCTTTCTTAAGCATAAATACCTAAAATCAGAGGAATTTACACCCATTGAAACATCTAATTCAAAAGCATCAGTTTTTCCCTTTTCAAATTCATCATGCTTAGTAATATCGAGTTGCCATGTATGTCCACCCACATAAAGTTCAACAGCATTGTCTGTATCACTTCTTCGTTCTTTACAAGTTGTAATTTCAATTACAATTTTTTCTATTTTCTCGTATTCAGATTTCAACGATTTATCCTTCTAGTATATTTTTTATGTTGTTTAACTTGAATCAGCTATAAATTACTATGGAAATAGGAACTAAACTTGAAAACATCACTCCTTCGATTTCTTCTTATTTACTTTTTCAATAAATTTTTCAATTTTTTTCCTTGGAATTTTTTTAGCGGTCATATGTGAAGGAATAGCGAAATCCCATTCGTAATCTAAGATTGTTTTCAATGTATCTTGATACTGCTTGAAATCATCATGATATTTTTCGAAAACCTCTCGCAATCCAAAAGGCATAAACATTATGGTATCACCTAGAAAAAGCAACTTTTCTTTCTCGAGTAACAAACAAATATGTCCCCAGGAATGACCTGGAACATGAATAGCTTTAAGCTTTAATTCTTCATCAATAATTTCATTATGTTTTATGGTACGATTAGGATTAATAATTTGACCTCGGAGAGCATTAGCAAAATGAGGGGCTTCATCTTCATGACAAACAATTTCAACTCGTTCTTGTGGAGATTCAGGAGCACTTATTGTAGTCATTTCTTTCATTAATGGAGCCAATCC
>JABLTI010000220.1 GCA_013166835.1 Promethearchaeati archaeon
ACTAAATATTTAAAAATAATAATAGGGCAATATATATTGCACTTGCGATACATTTGTCGCAGGGTGGGAACAATGAAGGGAATTTTATCTAATTTTCAAGATAAAGCGCACACTAGACATCGCAAATTACTGGTACTCTCATTATTGACAATTATTGTTCTTTGTTTTTCAATTGCACCTATTCAATTATTTGCGCTTGAATCTAGTGAAAACAATTTGGAGAGTGTATCTCCAATGACTATAATCCCAGAGTTCAATCAACTTGATGTTGGATTTGAACGGGATTATTTATTCAAAATAGCCAATATAGGCGAATATCAAGATGAATTTAATAATAGGAATTTTGATGTTCATGATAATCTAATTTTTCATGCAGCAGGTAAAGACGGTTTGTTAATTTATGACACAACAAATCCTCAAGATATCAAACTTATTTCACAAATAACCGATTTCCATTTCACAAATTCACATGGAATTTATGGTTATATTCAAGTTTGTTATTCTGAGGGTTACGTCTACGCATAAAGTAACAAATTGGCATAATTAACTTGCGGTTTAGACGTAACTCGTTTGTTAGGTCTGCGGTCTAGAGCCCTCTAGGATAGCAATTTTTGATGTAACAAATCCGAGTAAACCAACATTAGCTAATCTAATAGTTACAGATCCAAATATACCTGAACAGACTATTGGTTTCATTGAGGTTATTGATTCATATCTTTTCGCAATTATGGAAGAAAAGATCCTTGTAGTTGATACTAACAACATTGCAACATCCATTATGCAAAATATTCATGTCAAAATATCTTCGAGTGTAAGTCATCTAATAAAAACACAAGATTATTTAATAACTAATGGAGCAATTATTAACTTCATAAACTTTAGCGATCCGACAAATCCTCACATAACTGAAACTATTGAAATTCCTGATGTTTGGTACTTAGATATAAAAGTCGCTAATGAAATTCTAATTGCACGCAGAACAAATGGTGATGTATTCTTTTACAATATAACTAATTTCAGTAATATAACTGAGATAACAAGTCTCGTCGCGGAAAAGGGATATCTTTTGGAGGTAAAGCAAGAGTTTCTTTACCTCATAAGATCTCCAGATGAAGGGGGATTTGGTGTTTTTAATATATCAAATCTCAACAATATTACCAAGGTAAATGAATACTTAGATATGGGTCGACTAATTACTACTACAAGATTTGAGAACTATCTTTATGGTTACAATGAATACTCTGGTCTTAACATCATAAACATAACCTCTATTGATAATATGAAACGGATTAACAAACCAATCGAAAATAGCTACAAATCATATGTGCAATTCAAAAATGACTATGCTCTTTTTGCTGGTGGACATGGAGGTTTGGAAGTTTATAATATTAAGCGACCTAATAATCCAAAACTTGTTTGGCAAGATCAAAATTCTGGCTTCGCAACAGACATTGCTATACGAAATACATATGTTTACCTGGCGAATGGTTACAATGGATTAACTATTTATGATATAAGTCAGATTGATAATCCTATTAGGATTAAAACCATTGAGTTAGAAGGATTCATTACAAACGTTGTTCTTAAAGATGATATATGCATTACTTCTCAAGAAGAACATGGCATAACAATATTCAATATCTCGAACCCAGAAACACCTGAAACATTGTCAGAATATACAAATGGAACAATTAATGTACAAAGAGCTTTGATTGGAAACGATACACTTTACCTTGCTACTTTAGAACATGGTTTAGAGATCATCAATATTACTAATCCAACAACACCAATTTATGTAAAATCTCTTTCAAGTAATGAGAGAGCTACTTGTGCAACAATAGTGAACAATCATTTAATATACACCTCTGAAGCGGGAATTAATTTCTACGAAATTTACGACAACAATACACTTTCTTGGAAAAGCACATATTTAACTGAAAAATTAGTATCAGATGTTATAGTACACAATAATAGATTATTATTCTCATACTTTAGCTCTAACGCAGTTATACTACAGATGATCAATTTAACTTCTTTTGATTATATCGCTGAAACTCATGAGGGTAGAATATTACGAATAATAATCCATAATGATTTACTATATACTACAAATGGCCTATATGGTGCAAATATCTATAGTTTTGATAACAATCAAAATAACATTGCAGACTATTATGAACCACTCATAATAACACTAGTCATTACAATCTCCATTGTATTTCTTATTGCAATAATCTCACTTATTGTTATCAGAAGAAAAAGAAGTAGCAATTAGTAATTATTGTTTACTTCTTTTGTTTTTTTCTCTTCGCTTTTTATGCTAGTTTTTCTTTCTTTTCTTTTTTTGCTCTCTGAAGTATGACTTGTATGAATCCTTCTTTTCCTATGCTGTAGGCTACCTCGTTCTCTGGGAATCTTTTTGCCATATGTTTTTTCACGAATTCGTATTCTTTCGCTGTTTCTGTGTGTTCTCTCAAGTAATCTCTAAAAAGTAGAAAGTTTTCCCACTCTTCTGTTTGGTGTTCCCACATGTGTAGCAGGTATTTCTTTTTCCCCTCTGCTGGTTTTCTGAATAATCTTCTATTTGGTTCGAGACTCTCTATACTTGCCAGATATTCATATCCTAGTTTCTCAAGTTTTGGAATGCAATGTACTGCATCTCTTAATGTTTTGACTCCTATTTGAATATCTATCACAGGTTTTGCTATTATGAATGGTATTGCTGTGCTTCCTATGTGGTCTATGGTTACAACATATTTTCCTATTGCTTCCATTATTTTTTTCTTTTCTCTTTGGAATTTCTCTGGCCAGGAAGGATCATATTCCACTAGTTCTACTTTTTCTTTTCCCACTTTATTCACAGCAATTTTTCTTGTATTTATTCCTCAGTCAATATACTTACGGTATAATTTTTCTT
>JABLTI010000094.1 GCA_013166835.1 Promethearchaeati archaeon
ATAGTGAGACAAAACAAAACCAGAAGGATATTGCTAATCATCTTAGCTATATTCATGATACTTGTTATAATTCCAGCAATATTTTTGGGTGGATTTTTTGTCATTTGTTTTTGGGGTGAAGTATCGGCTATTCTTATTGGAATAGCAATAATTATTGGTGGATTGGCATCATGTATTTTTGGAATCGGAATACTCATTAATCAAAGGTATAGATAATTGTCTTTTTTTAGTCACATCTTGTGACCTCGTTTTGAGTCTTCAAAAAGTGAATCCGCTTTATATATCATTTAAGGTATAGTAGAATCAAGAAGTGATTCATCATGAACGGAAAAATCAACATTAATAATGTAAAGAACCAAGTCAGAAAGGAAATTCAAAATCCTAAAAATCTCCCTATCAGAATTATTAACGCTTACTAAGCAACGCAAGCCTAATAGTCAGTCCAGTATATTATGCTCGTTGTCTCCGAGAAAATCTAATTCTGGAAAAGGTGGGGTTTGTCAGGGACTCCAACCTTTTCCTTCTGGTTCTTGGTTGGTTTTTTCTTGTTATTTGTGAGTAATTTTTTAAGTACATTCTTTTTAGGACAGCATGTATTTACGCACTATTCTGTGAGATGCTACTCTTATGCCTAAGAAAAGTTCAGGTAAGAAATTGAAGCAAGTGAAACACGCAGAGATCTGGAAAGATATGACTGTTGTTGAATTACTTGAGGAATACAAAAAAGTTGGTTTTAACGGCAAAGAACTTGCAAAAGCTCGCGATGTTTTGCAGTCTATGTTTGCTGATAAGGATTGCATTAAATTTGCTACTCTTGCAGGAGCACTTGTTCCTGGTGGTTTAAAGAAGGTAATCTACTCTCTTATCGAAAACGATTTCGTTGATGCATTAATTGTTACCGGGTCTATTTTGACTCATGATTTGATTGAAGCCTTTGGTGTTGCTCATTTTCATGCTCCCTTAGAAATTCCTGATTATGAATTACACAAGGAAGAATTGAATAGAATTTACAACGTTGTAGTTCCTACTAAGGGTTACCGTGTACTAGAAGATGGTCTACAAGCAATCTTCCCTGAGCTTCCACAAGAGACAATGTCTGCTGCAAAATTCCTTCATGAGCTTGGAAAAAAGATGCCTACTAATTGCTTGGTAAAACTTGCTGCTGAGAAGAACATTCCTATTTTCTGTCCCTCCTTACCTGATAGTATCCTCGGTTTTCAAATTTGGATGTTTTCCAATCTTCATAAATTAAAAGTGAATCCTGCTTTAGATCAACAAGATATACTTGATTTTACCTGGAAAACAGATGATGATCAAACCAAGGTCGGGGCCTTAATAGTCGCTGGTGGAGTACCAAAGCATTTCCTAGCAATGGCTGCTCAAGTTGCTGGTAAAGCGCTTGATTATGCTGTTCAAATTACCATGGACCGTCCCGAGCATGGTGGAGTTAGTGGTGCTTCCACAAGTGAAGCTATTTCCTGGGGAAAAGTTGATGAGCATGCAAAAACTGCGAATATTATCGGTGATGCAGCCTTAGTGTTGCCATTATTGCTTGCTTCTCTGCTCTAATCTGTCTTCAAAATTGAAAAAGTGTTCAATTTGTTTTGAACATAAAAGAAAAGATAAAATACTAAGAAGACCATATATTATATAGTAAATAATGTAGTAGTGCTCAAAAGCTTATTATGTATTTAGAAATCATTTTGGTCGATTCATATACCAAACAGCCATATTTGTACATTGGAGGAAATGAATTCTTAATGTCTACTCAAGACGCCGATTATAACCTATTGGAATCCGTTGTTCGTGAAATTGGGGGAGACGACGCAGTAAAAGTAGCAGGATTATTAGATCCGAAGGAAGAAACTACAGATGAAGCTATAGCTGCTGGAGCTGAAATGAAGCTTAATGCTGTTCGTAAAGTTCTTTATCGATTATATGATGCGCGTCTTGCCGAATTTCGACGCATTCGAGATAAAAGCACGGGTTGGTTCATCTATTTCTGGCGTCTTAAACCACAGAGAGTAGAAGAGCTTGTTATTAATCGAAAGAAAACTGTCTACGTTAAATTAAAAGCACGATTAGATTATGAACAAAAATTCCATTTCTTCAAATGTGAACAAGATTATTGCCCAAGATATACTTTTGATGAAGCCATGGAAAATAACTTCAAATGCCCTGAATGTAATGGTGAACTTCGAGCTTTTGACAATTCTGAAATCATAAAGAAGCTTAGTAAGAAAGTAAAAGAACTCCGAAAATCTTTAGAAAAATCCGGAGCCAATGTAGACGAAATAGATAATGGCATTGAAGAAGAAACTGGTAAAATTATAGCACCAGATCCAGCTACTGCAGCAGCTGAAAGTACTGGCAACAGCAATCAGGGGTCAAAATAAAGAACGTATTCTCTATTTCTATTTGTAAAATGAAAAGAACTTTTTGAGGTTTTTATTATTGAAAAAAATGAAATTAATGACTAAAGTGTATACAAAGAAAACAGAGACTTTTAGTCTTCTGAAAAGAAATATCGAAAACGATGTTAAAGACCTCGATGTGAAAATTACTTCGATAGTATTCGGAGATGATGGATTTGTAAGCTTAACTTTGGAAGGCGAAGATGAACTTGCTGCTTACAATTATCTAGGATCACTTTACGGGAAAAATACCGATCTTGGGGAGTTAAAAGATGGAGATACCATTAAGGGTTATATTTGTTCCAGTGGGAAAGTTGGATTTGGAATTTTTGTTGATATAGGTATTAAGGAACCCTATAGTGTCGATGCCTTATTACCACTCTTCAGTTTACGAAATCAATTAGTTGGCGGAAAAGCTATTCCTGTTAGAAAAATCATCAAAATGTTTGGGTTAATTGATAACTTCCCAATTGAGATTACCATGGAAAAGGTTAGTATTGGATTAAAGAAAATCGAAGCTCAGCTCTCACAAAAACAAGTTGAAATTTTCGAGGAATGGAAAGAAGAGGGTTTAGATAAATTACTAATATTTGGAGCCTATAAGGATGAAATAGTATCAGCTCTCACTAAAACTAATCACAGTAAAGACATTATTTCAATTGATAACCTTGGGTGGATGGAAAATGTTATCACTTGTAAGTTTAATACAAACGCTAAAGGGCTCATACCTTCAATCGGCAAGATTCTGCATAAAGCTAGATTCGAGATTTTTTCTCCATCATTTATAAGAAAAACTCTGAAAGAAATTCAATAGTCAATTTACTTTTCTGAAGGTTTTTTCTCCTTTAAATCAGATTCTTTCTTTGGAGTTTCACTAATTAACTCGAGAAATTTGACATAAATGATTTCAGAAATCTCTTCAATACTTTTCTCAGCATTAATCAACAAGTAATTACCAATTGTGTCTAATTGGAAAAGTTCCAGAAATAAAGCTCTCACGTCTCGCAAATACTGCATTCCTTCAAACGTGTTCGCACTTTCCCGATCTCTCATGATTCGTTTGATGGCAATTTGAACATCAAGGTCAAAAATAATAGTCAAGTCTGGCTCTGGAAACTTCTCTCGATTAAGTTCAAGTATACTAATCCAATCATTGTCTTTTCGAACACCTTGATAACAAGCAGTTGAAAAAAAGTATCTATCTAGAAAAACAATCTTTTTTTCAGCGAGTGCTGGAAGAATTCTTGTGGTTACATTCCATTCTCTGTCTTCAATAAACCATTGTAGTTCTTGTTCTAGTGTTGCTCTACCTTTTACGTAACTTGCTCTGATTTTTTTCCCAGCTTCAGTTTCATTTGTTGGTTCTTTGTACATTACTACAGAATAGCCTAATGTTTCAAGGCGTTCTTTTAGTATGTTTGCCATTGTAGTTTTTCCAGTACCATCGATGCCTTCGAAAGCAATGAAGAAACCTCTTTTTTGTTCCACAACTATCTATCCTTTAGTTTATCTCAATACTCTATGTCAAATCATCAATTAATAAGTATTAGTTTTTTAATTCATTTGGGAAAACAGTGGTTGTAGTGAAACCAGCATTGGTAGAGTTAATGGAACAAAAGGAAGATCTTTAGTTTCATCATTAATGCGTTTGATAAGAGCCTTCTCTGTGAATGGTTTTTCTTCTTGATCCTTTCGAACACGAACGTTGAATTTATTTGATGCTAATTCTTTTTCACCAATAACAATTACATAGGGAATCCATTCTTGTTCTGCTTTCCTAATTTTCTTTCCAATCCTTTCAGAGCGATCATCAATATCAACGCGGATTTTTTGTTTGGTTAGTTTATCTGCAAGTTTCTTGCAATGAGAAACAAAGTCTTCGTTGACCGGTAATAAGCGCACCTGAACTGGTGAAAGCCACACAGGAAACATTGGTTTTTTACCTTGAATTTGCTCAGTATATGCTTTTTCAAGAATAGCATAAACAACTCGTTCTATTGCTCCAGATATGCTGGTATGAAGCAAATAGGGTCTTTGTTTTTCGTTGTTTTTATCAACGAAACTAATATCGAATCTTTCTGCATTCTCAACATCAATTTGAACTGTGCTTAATGCAGCTGCTTTGTCTTGGTTGTCAACAAAGTTGTATTCGAATTTAGTGATGAAATAAGCGAATCTTTTATCGAAGAGTTCAATCAGTGCAGGACGCTTTCTTTCCTTAACCATTTCTATATACCAGTCTTTGTTTTCCTCAAAGAAGTCTTTTTGTGCACGAAATGCTGATTCATAATCTAATTCAAAAGCATCTAGATTCTCCGCTGAAAGTCTGTATTGTTCTACGAAGCATTTTTTAGCGCTTTTTAAATCCCCTGCGATGGTATGCATATCTGGCATGGTAAAGGTTCGAAGTCGTCGAAGCGCTGCTAATTCTCCTCTTTGTTCTCGTCTAAACGAATAATGAGTCATCTCAAATAGCTTTACTGGAAGATTATGGTAAGTGATGTGTGCATCAGCACTTATCAGAAATTGTCCGAAGCATGCTGCAAAACGCAAGAAATAATTATCAGTTCCAGATTTCAAAACATATTGTCTTGCTGGGAATCGATGCATATATTTCTCTATTGCAGGATGAGTATAACTATACATTATAGGGCTCTCAATTGGCATAGCACCATATGCAATTGTCATGTCCTTAACTAATTCCTCAATAAGATATTTCATCATCCAGCCTTTAGGATACCAACGAAAGTTTCCGGCATCACTTCCTGGTTCATAATCAACTAATGATAATTTACGCATTAATTCTGCATGAGGTGGCGGGATATCTGATTTTCTTTGTTTTTGTATTTCGTATTTTGCGAATTTACCTAGGTTTTTGTACTTGCTAAAATTATAATCTTTTACTGGAGTAAGGGTACCATCAGGATCCATGATAAAGAATTCATGCTTTGCTGCTTGTTCAGCCTGTAATGATTGACTCTCAGCGACTTCATCCTTCTTCTCAGCATCTTTTTCTCCTACTGTAATAGTTCGAGAAAGTTCAGATAAAGGATGACCTTTGCATTTAATATCGAATGCTTTGTACCAACCAAATGGAGCTCTTGTAACTGTATATCCTTTTTTCTTGAGATCAGCTTCCATATTCTTTAGTACTCTAAGTGCAACATCTGGTCTCGAGGGTTTATCAGATAAGTGTACCCAAGGATAGAGAACAATGTTTTTAGTTTTGACTTGTTCAGATACTGATTCAACCTCAGTAACAGCTTTCTTACTTATTTCATCAAAGTGGTCTTCATCACCACTTTCCACAGAAGAAAGAACCACTATACATTCTTCTACTCTGCTTAATTTCTTTTCAATTTCCTCTGCAGCTTTGATTGCTTTTCTTTTTGGTTCAAATTCTATGAAATCCGAATGTACGGTTAAAATTCGCAAAATTAACCACCTTATTATTGAATGAGAGTACAACCTTTGCTGTACTAATTGAATTCTTTCCTTGCATGTATTAATAAAAGCTTTTGGGAATATGGTAGAATAGGATTATATTAGTGAAATCACTTGAACATTTTTAGCATTGCAAAGTCAATAAGTGATGAGGGTAAAAACTCCAAAAGCCGTCTTCCTTTATTATTCTTAATTTTATATCGTGCTCTAGGTCGTTTCTTATGTAGAACTCGATAAACAACTTTTGCTATATCCTCAGGTTCAGCACACGTATCAAATTCCTTTTCACATGTCGGAATCACTTCAGCAATTAGTTTTGGGAAAAGAGTTTTCTCGATATCAATTTCTTCAGCATAACAGGTATAAGTTCTTTCTAGAAATCCTGTATTAACTGCGCCTACCTGTAAATGAATTACTTTGATTCCTAGAAACATTAATTCTCTTCGAAGAGAATCTGAAAAAGCTTCTAGTGCATATTTACTCATGGAATATGGTCCATTCACCGGAAAACTAATTCTTCCTGCTTCTGATCCCATATTGATTATACGTCCTTTGTTTTCTAATAAGAGTGGAAAAAGAATTTTGCTCACTCGAAATGGTCCTAAGACATTAACATCTATGATCTTCTCAACATCTTTTTCACTCATTTCAACTAAAGGTCCACCGACAAACATGCCAGCATTATTTACTAACCCGTCCAAACCTTTTGCAGTTTCACTGATTTTATCCTTAACATCAGAAATGGATTTTGAATCAGTAACATCAAGATAGTAAGTAATGATATTTGGTTTACCATTAAGAGCAGCTAAGGTTTCTTTATTAAAATCCGTGGCAATTACCTTGTCACCTTTTTGAGCAAGATATTCTGTTATTGCTAATCCTATACCACTAGCTGCACCTGTAACAAGAACTGTTTTAGCTTTCTTAACCATAATTAGGAACATCCTCTAATAGTTAGTAATAACTGAAATTTTAGTTGAAATATTGACATCCTTTTTCTTAAAATTACCTATTTTTCTACGGGTTTTAATAACTCTTGAAGATCTTCTTTGAAACTTGATACCTCAGTGTCTGCTTTATTTCTAACATTGATAACAACAATAGATAGAACTAAAGCTCCTGCTACAAAAACAAATACAAATAACAGAACTAACCAATTCATGATATTTGGCAGAGAGAAATAAGCTAGTGATAGATAAAAGGTGACTTCAAAGGGAGCTTTGATCCCCATATTCTCTTTACTGCAATTGAAGATAAACAAATTTACTCCAGAGGAACTATCATTAGCATAAGATAAATCATAATAAGTACTCATTTGTTCAGTAACGTTGAATTTAATATCACCAAGAATCGCAGGGGTTACAACACTATCTCCAATATCAACTGGTAATATTATAGTAAATTCTTGATAATCAAGAGTTATATTCCACAGAGGTCTTTTCAGATTCAAAATAGCAACATTAGCATCAACTTGAGACCTCTCAATTTGTCCAGTTAAAACAAATTCACCAAAATAGGTTAATTGATACTGGATGGTTTCATTAGTTTGAACATGAGAAGGGTCTGATAAATAGAGAATGAAATCATAAGCACTACTTCCAGAAGCGGTTATGTTTAGACTTATCGTCTGACCAGCAGTTTTTGCATATGTTTCAGCAATTACGATTTCTGTAATTTCATTATCAACAAAGTTACCCAACACTAATCCTACATGATTAGCATCCGGTGTGCAATTCACCAACATAGTAACTTTTCCTACACCAAAACGATTTAATTTAATATTAGTTTTAACCCAGTGAATATCAGCCCTATATTCCTTGACTTCGGGTAAGAGAGCAGCTGTATTATTGTTATCATCAACAGTCAAGGAAGATGCAATCGATTTTTGGTTGAACATATTTGAAGACATAAAAAGCATGGGAAAGCTGAGGAGAGAGATAATTAATGCGACAAGGAAAATTGTTTTGCTTTTATATACACTGGACATTTTACACAAACCCTTTTTGATAATAAATTGTATACAGTGGATTTATTCAAAAAAGCTACTGTAATGTTGTTATTTCAATTTTCATAAGTTATTCACTATGTTTTTCTACGAAAATCTCTTAATCTCTCTAGTTATATGAAATGCTATTCGCAGGTATACTGTTACAACTATTTCCAACAAACAGTGAGATAATAACTATGGCAACTATAAGTGATGATATTTTTGATGTATGTATAGTAGGGGCAGGTATTGCAGGTTCAACCTGTGCATTCTACCTTGCTAAAAAAGGCATTCGAACATTAGTTTTAGAAAAGAAGAAATTCCCTCGAGACAAAATATGTGGGGATGCAATAACAGAGCGAGCTCAAATACACCTTAATCGTATGGGTGTTCTACAAGAAATATTAGCGGAAAAAAAAGGTAATTGGGCTGCACTTGGTGGACTAGTTAGTCCAAGTGGGATTGAATACTATGGTGACTCGGCTAAAGAACTTGACCAGCATTTGGTAATTGCTGTCAAGCGAAAAATTTTGGATGAAAAACTCATACGAGCTGCTGTAAACCAAGGAGCAAAATTAGTGGAAAACTACAGTGTAACAGATACTATTCTCTTAAAAGAAAAAGGGATTTGGACCATTAAAAGTGATAAAAGTAAGAAAGAATTCAAAGCTAAGATTCTCATTGTTGCTGATGGAGCAGCATCCCATCTTGGAAGAAAACTTGGATTAGTTGACGGTCCACCACAAGCAACTTGTAGTCGTGCATATATTGAATCTGGCAGTCACCAATTTCCATATGATGGTGTATGTTATTATCCTCCTAATTTGGTTCCGGGTTATTGTGCCTTATTTAAGGAAGCAGATGGGGATGTAGTATATTGTTGTTATATTATCCCTGGTGGAGAATGTGATACAAGTCACCTTCTTGAACTCCATCATAAATTCATAAAAGAAGACCCTTTCATGAGTAAAGCTATAGGACCTAACCCAAAATTAGAAAAAATGAAGGCAGCAACAATTCGTTTTGGAGGGATTTCAAAAAGCTACGGTGATCATTTACTAATTCTCGGTGATGCAGCAGGACAAATAGATCCTGTTACTGGAGAAGGAATTCAATATGCAATGGATGCTTCTGAAATTGCAGCTAGTACCATTCAGGAAGGATTAAAGAGGAATAATCTTGGAGAACGATTTCTGAAACGATATCATAGACGGTGGATGAAGTCTTTTGGTAGAGATTTCAAATGGTCTCAAAGAATGGTCAAAGTTTGTGTGAAATACCCAATTTTTCTTGATGCTTTCGCTTCGGTTAGTAAACGAAAGGGGGACAAATTTATGACTGAATGGGGAAAAATAATGACTGGTTCAAAAACAAAGATAAATTTCTTTTTACCAAAATTAGCATTTCCATTAGCCTTTGAAACTCTACGATTAAGACGAAAGCGTAAGAAACTTGCCAAAAAAGACAAGTAATTTTCTCTTTTAGGTATCTGTTAACCCAAGTTCTTCTGCGAAGATTAATCTTAATTCTGGTTTAATTTCAAACGAAACTATACGTCCATCTCGATTCTTATTCAAGAAATTCAATGCAGCCATTTGATTGAGATATCGAGAAAGATTACCTTGATCCATTCCAAGTTCGTCAGCAAGAGCAGTTCCAACAATAGGTCCACCATCCTTTTCACCAATGATGACTTCAAGGATATCTCGCATTTTTGGAGTCAAAATCTGCTTAATCCGTTCACTTTGAGCATCTTTTAGTTTCTCTCGAGCGAATTCCACACCTTCTTTTACAGAATCAAGATTAGCTTGTTTCAAATTATTTTGAGCAGTGACATCAAGAATAGACCTCAAAACAAGTAAAAGCATTCTAGGATTACCAGTAGCGTATTCTTTGTTAACTTGAGAGATAATGTCTTCATCAAAAGGATCTAAACTATCTGGTTTGGATGAACGAAAAGCACTAAGACGTTTTCTAACAATTTCAATAGCTATTTTATCTGAAACTGGTTTGAACTCTATTTCAACATGGACTCGAGTTGCAACAGCAGGATGAATCTCTTTAAGAGAAGCCCATGCATTAGGAGTGGAACAAACAACTGTGATGTGACCAGGGATTCCAACTGCATGACTGAAATATTCTCGTAATATTTCAAAGGTTTTACGAATTTCTCGTTGAATACTTGCCTCAATTATTTCCTCGAATTCATCGATGACTAACCCAGAGAGATAATCATTCTCACTGATTTTTTTGAATAAACTGGCTAAATCTTGTCCTGCTTCGTAGGGTTTGAACTTTGACTCTGGCATTGAATTTATGTCTCGATAAGTTTCCCACAATTTTTTCGCAAGTTCTTTTAAATCATCTGGGGCATTTTTCTCGTTCATTAGAGGTATACACACACTCTCAAAAAGAGCATACGTAACAATCCCTGGAGAACCACCAGGTAGTTTCGTATAAAAGACAAAAGCATCTTTCCTAATCAAAGTTTCTTTAATAGAACTAGCACGAATAGATTTACCTGAACCGTATTCCCCTATAAGAGCAACAGTAGCTGAACCACCATTTATTATAGTAGAGAGATTAGAAGCAATCTTCTTGTCCGCAGCAGTAATTACATGCATATTGGTAATTTCATCAGCAGTCATGGATTCAGC
>JABLTI010000221.1 GCA_013166835.1 Promethearchaeati archaeon
CAGTGGTTTTCGTTCATGTTCTTCAATTGATATTTCCTCGGTCTCTTGTCCCTTTGTTTCTTCTTTGTCTTTTGTTCCATTTGCTTTTGCCATTACTTTTTGAATGATTGAATCTAATCCTCGTACTGGTGTTAAGAAGTAGATCAATCCGAAAACAACTACAGTCAAAATTCCTGATCCTATTAATACAGCATTTATTCCTACGAATTCAGCGATAAGTCCTGAGAGGAATTGTCCCAATGGTCTCATTGCCGGTGAAATCATCATGATGGTTGCTATTACTCTTCCAAGTTTTTCCTTTGGTACTAATAGTTGTATGCTAGTTATGAAACTCACATCAATCACTGCTAAAGGCAATGCAAATAAGAAAAGCACTCCTCCTATTGTCCAGAATCTTCCACCGAATGTTGTTGGGATAAATGTAATTGCAATTTGGCATAGTACCTGGAATCCTAGTGTTATGAGTAGAAACATCATTGGTTTACTGAATCCTCTGAATAAAGACATTAGTAATCCACCTACAACGATTGCTGCTTGAAACATGCCTACAACTATTGCGTAGTTTACTTCTGTTCCTCCATGGACTTTATTAATAAATAAAGGCAGTAAAGCACCCAATGGAGACATGAAGAAGTTAATTGCCATTGCTCCAAATAGTAGTGCAACCATTCCTTTTGTTGCTTTGAGAGCATTGAATCCTTCCATAAATTGTCCGACAAAGGATTGTTTTACAACTTCTTCTTCCTCTTTTACTTCTGGTTGCTCTACCTTTGGAATAGTAATTAGTAGCAATGGAATTAAGGCTATTACGAAAGTAATGACATCTGCCCATAAGATCATACCAATGTTTATTCCAGGTATGGCAAGTAAAGAAGCGCCAATAACTGGACCAATTATGTAGACTAATCCATTAAACAAGTAGCTAAGTCCATTAATTCTGCTGAGATGTTTTTGTGGGACCATTGTGGGTGCTACGGACATAGATATTGGTGCATGGAATGCTTGAGCTGTTCCTCTTAATCCTAGTATAACAAATACTGCTGCTATGGAATTATGATTTGTTAAGAAGAGAATTGAGAGTGTAATTGTAAAAACTGCTTGTAAAGCATCAATAATAATCAACATTTTCTTCCTATCGAAACGATCTGCAAGAACTCCACTTATTGGAGCTACTAAAACAAAAGGTCCTAAACTGACCAAGGAAGCAATCCCTAACATCATTTCACTTTGAGTTGTAATTGTGAGCCACCAAATAATTGCAAAAGACACTATTGAAGAACCAAGCAACGAAATTTGTTGCCCGGAGAAGAAGTATAAGAAGTGTCTAAACCTTCTTTTCGAACCATCTATTACTTCTGAGACTTCTTTGCTCACACTTTCAGTTTCAGAGAGTTGTATATTTGGTTCCGCCATAAATTAACACATCCTGTCTTATTTCCTCAGGAGTTTTCTTTTTCAAGATTTTTTCTAATAGTTTTTTTCTGTTCATCGTTTTTTTCCTCCAGACTTGAAATTCTTCCAAAATGGAAGAAGTTTCTATATGGAATTATATACCAAGTACTATATAAAGATTCCTCCATAATGGAATTAATTCTATAATAGAAGAATTTTTAAGCTGGATTTACCATAAATAAATACGGGAAAAAGAAATGAATCAACAGAATGCAATTGATCCTGTGATTGTGGAAAAGCTAGAAAAACTAGTTTATGATGAAGTAAGTTTCGGGATAATGATTACTCTTAGATTTTACGAATCATTAAATCTAAAGAAAATAGCACAATTAATAGGTAAACCGGAAACTACAACCATACGACACCTTAAGCAATTACTTGAAGAGGATTTGATAGATATCGATGCTGAAAAAACAGCATCAAGTTGGGGGAAATTTTACTGTTTGGCTAAAGCAGTTAAAGCAATTGTAGAGAAAGACGATGCAGAGCTTCAGAAACGTGAACAAGAAATCGCAAAAGACTTAGCAAATTACAAAAACATGACTGAGGATAAGTTACAAGAAGTTTTTATCAGGGAAATTACAAGCAAAAAGTCTTTAGAAGAAACTGCTCTCAGGATCAAATACAGCATCAATCTTAATTCCAATATTCAAAAAATGATTATTAATAGTTTTATTGAAGCTTCAAAGGAACTAAATAAACTCAAGGAGGAGAAGGGTGTTGAGTATATTCAAAAAAATCTCTTTCTCGATCCTGCTGATATTAATTCTACAACCCTGTTTATAAAGTACTCAAAAGCTAGACATGTAATGGCTATAGTTGAGAAATTCATAGAATTCCATAGAGGAATACACCAATTACAAAGAGATATTCTAAAAGAAATGGATGAAGAAAAAGTTCCAGAGGATGAAAGAAAAATACACCTTGTTGATCTGTTCATGGGAACAACTGATTTTACATACAAAATTAAAGACGAATAAAGAAGATTTTACCAAACTTACTCTTTTAATTGCCAAACCTTCATCCAATCACATTCGAAATATGCAGGCCAGATGGTAGTTTCATTAGGATCTAGTTCCCATCCATCTATTGCCAAGTTAATTATTATAAAGAGGTCTGTACATCTTTCAAGCCAATATTTGTCTCTAAATATTCTTCCGATTCTTATTCCATCAAAGTACCAAGTTAGCGATGTATCCAAAACCTCTACTCCATAGGTGTGAAAATCAGCAGACAAATCAGGAAGATTTGTTGTTAACCATCCATAAGACCAATACTCAGACCAAGAGTGACCATAATGGACTGTTGTATACAAATTCCTTGGTTGATGAGTTAAAACCTCGAGAATATCTATCTCTGGCAACCCAACTTCTGCATCTCTTAGCATCCAGAAAGCCGGCCAAAATCCTCGAGATGCAGGCATCTTCATTCTTCCTTCAATGTATCCCCCA
>JABLTI010000019.1 GCA_013166835.1 Promethearchaeati archaeon
AGAACCGACTAGTGATCATAATAGTGATACCATAAGTAGTATTATTGATAAAAATCCACAATCAAACAAAATTTCTCGAGCAATAATTGCTAAATCCAAGTTAAAGAGAAAAATAAATGTTGATAATGTTTCTTTAATTAAAGATCAACATAGGGAATTTTACAATGAAATAGCCCTAAATAATTGGATTTATCAGAAAAATTCTGATCGCGAGAGAGTGGGGTTATTCAAGTTATCTTTGGATGAAACGAGATTCAGAGAAAAAGAATTCAGATACTTGATCGATACAGGCATTCTACACAAAATATTAATTCCTTTTCCCTCAGGTTCATTTGTAATTTATTCTTTATATGAGGGGGAAGATAAAAAAATCATTAAAAATTATCTTGCGAAGTTATGCAAACGTAATGGTCTAAGTTTCACTCAGAAATCAATTGCATTTGTGAATTATTCTGATCTTGGTTTAGAAAGAAAGAATTGGCGTTTTGATTTTCACATCAATAATTCTGTTGTTGGTATTATTTGGTTAAGTAATTTCCTCATTGAAGATGATCAAACTAAAACAATATCACTTGCGTATCAACAGAAGAAGGAATTAAAAGCATTACTTGCAACCGCACAGATAAACCATTCAAATAGAATTCTGACAGCTATAATTATCACAGATTATAATTATAACAAAAAACTAATCAAGAAATATATTGAAAATATGGGATTTGGACAAGCAACAATTTTTGCAGTAGGAGAAAAAAACTTCGAATCTCAAATAATGAAAGAGTTAAAAAATAAAATCTCTGTATGAATTACGTGTTTGACAAAAATTCTAAAACATCAAAGATAATCAAAATGAGAAATAAGAAGAATTGATCTATTCTTCGGTGTCTCTAACTGTTTCAAGTATTGATATAGTCTTCCAAATCAAAGTTCTAGCATGAACTGGGCAATTTGGATCAAGACTGGTTTCTTCTAAAATGCTGGTAGCAACATTTGCTCTTATTGCTGGAGAAGGTTCTTGTTCAATATTTCCTAGTGTAATTAAAGCATCGCTTGCGCTCCTGCGAATATTTCTTGGAACGCTTGTATCTTCGCTTATATCTTTCAAGATTCTTAAAGCTAATTCTTCATCTTCGGACACATCATCCACAACCATTCAGTCAAATTTGAGAAAACTTGCTAAATTTATTTAGAACGTTCAATTCACGCACATATTAACGCTTATTTGAATATTACTATCAATTGAAGAAAGAGCTTATGCTTGCTTTTTAATGTTGGGGTTTAGTTTTTTTCAAGCTTTTCTAGCTCAAATAAAACAAAAGTTATACAGGTTGAAGCTAAATATGACCGCTTTCCTAGACTAATTTGAGTTGTTGTTATACTATCAACTATTTCTTCTATTTCAACGGATATATCATGTCGTCCACCAAAAATGAAGCAACAAGAATTAATAATTTGTATATTTTGTATAATATCATTAAATGGTTGTCCGTTTTCATGGAGATAGAAAACAGATTCATTAGCATTTTTTATTTGGTTGAATAATGACTTGACATCCTTTAAATGCTGCCAACTAAAGAATTGCAAAGATGGATCAACACAATTATTGGTTTTATCTTGCTGCTTGAGAAATATTTGAAGAGATTCCTTAATCAAAGAAGCAACCTCAATTTCATCATATGGTTTTTCCCTTTCTGCTAGATTTGTTACTGTCAAAGTAGCAGGATTATTTTTTGTGAACAAAACGATATAATTCACAGCAAAATTATTGTTTGATGGGAAGGTAGCAAGTATATTTCTAGCAACTACATCTATCTTTGAAGACCCGGGCAAATTTTTCAGAGAAAATGTTACTTGTGGTATTTCTTCTTCTAAAACTAACAAAAATGTCACTACTTTCTTCTTGGAAGAAATCATAAGTAAAACCTAACAAAATCGATCTTACTAGTAAAAGAGATGCAGTATGAAGTCCCCTAAGAAAGGGGGTAATACTCATCTTTTGTACTAATATTAATTCTAAAGTTTTCGAGTCTCTTTTGATCGAATTTTTACTTTGCCTTTATGAACTGCACACGATACACAATAGTACTTAACTCTTCTCTCTCGAGGAATAAAAGTGCCTTCTTGTCGCAATTCTCTTGCAAGAGTAGGATCCATGAGGGTTACATATTTTGTTTCTTTCTTAATTTTGTCAGAAGGAACTAATCTACCGCAAGATGAACATTGAGTTCTTCCACCTTTGCCTTTACTTCCTTTTGATCTTCCGCCTGATTTTCTTTTTTTAGTCATTATTTCACGACCGGTTCAAATAACATGTTCCAGTTAATAGCCTTTAATATATGTTGAAATCGTTCTGTTACCATATTAAAGATTTACGTTTAACTTGAAAAGAAAAAAATAGCGTAAATATGCCGTATGGGAAAACTTTTTTCTACTAATAGATATCTAAAAGAACTGAACTTCATTACATTAAGAAGTTTGTAGGTTGAGTGAAAACATGAACTCGAGTTATTTAAAAAATGATGATTTGAAAGATGATTCTAGAGCTTTCAAACGATTGAAGAAGAAGACATCTATAGATAATTTATGGATTTACATTCTTAGACTATTGCAAGAGAAAGAAATGTATGGATACGAATTAAAAGAATCAATTAAAACTAGATTCGGTTTTGAACCTGCTACAGTTACTTCTTATACAATTCTTTACAAACTCGAGAAAGATAACCTAGTAACTTCTCACGTTCTAGATAATCCGGAAGGAAGACCTGATAGAAAATATTATGCAATAACTTCTGCAGGTAAAAAAGCAATGAAGGAAGCTAAAGGTCTTTTTGAAGAAATAATATCAAAAGTTTTTGATAAGACAAAATAAAAAGAAGAAGCAAATGACAAGCATTTGCTTTGTTTAGATTTATGAGATTTCAATGGGTTCTGAATTTGTGTAAACTTCGACTTTCCCATTTCTAATCATTACATTATTTTCAAGTCGTTGCCCACCTAATCCTTTGACATAGACACCAGGTTCAATGGTAAAGACCATCCCTTCTTCTACGAGAACTTCATTCCAGATTTCTAATCTTTCCGGTTCAGTGGGTTTTTGTCTAATGCCCGGAGCATCATGAACTGTTAATCCTAATCCATGACCAAGACCATGAGGCATGTGATAACCAGCAGCTTCAATAACATCAACAGCAGCCTTAGAGATTTTCCAAAGTGGAACACCAACATCAATCGCTGCAATTGCTTCTTCATATGCCTTGAAACATGTCTTTTTGATTTTCTTTTGCTCTTCTGTCAACTTCCCAAAAGAGAGTGGAATTGTGATATCACAAACATAACCAGCACATCTAGCTCCGTAATCAATTAAGGCTAATCCATTCTCAGAATATTTGTTGTTACCAGCAGATGGGTGACAGTGAATCATATGAGATCTTGCTACGTTCGCAACAAGAGATGGAAATGAATTTTCTTCAGCTCCGTATTCTTGCATTTTCTTCATTACAATGAATGAGAGATCATTTTCAGTTCCCTTTTTTTCTTCAGCAAATTTTCGGATATCATTTATTGTCTTATTACCAATTTTCCCTGCTTCATGCAATTTATTCATTTCTTGTGGACTTTTAGTCGATCGGAGTTCTGTGAACATATCAGCAAGCTTATGTGGACTCTCGAAGAGTTTAACTTCAGGCATTTTTCTTTGAATTTCCAAAATGTATCGATAAGGAATATCGAGATTAAAACCTATCACTGGAGAGTCTTTTTTAGCTGTTTCTTTTATATAAGTTGCAGGATTATGTCTAGAATCTTTATCTGTTACTAAAGTATCTACTTGTGCATGATCCTCAGCTAAATCAACATCCCATGGGAGCAGAATTGTTTCTCCCCCAGAAGTAATAATAAGATTTGCATCCATAATATGCCCTGTAAGATATCGCATATTAACGTCTCGAGCATTTCCCCAATCAGTAATAAAGATCAGATCTATACTATTTTTCTCCATAAAATTCGTTAGCTTATCCATTTTTTCTTGTGTAATCGATCGCAATTTCAACACCCAAATACTTTCTCTAATATATCCGTGAAATGATAACTTTAACCCTTTAAAAAAGATATTTCAAAATCTAATTCTAAGATCCTAGTTGAGGAAATGATTCGCAGAATTTTAATACATTAGAAGCAATAAGAGAATAGGTTGTAGAAAGATGCATCTCCCAGATTTTCTAAAAGAGGAATGGATGAAAAAAACGGAAATTAGACATTCTATACGAGAAGAAATTCCTGTTTTGAAAAAAATCATCGTTGAAGCATACACACCTATTGAACCAATTTTGGGAAGAAAACCTCGAGGTATGTTGGAAACAGAAGAAAAAATACTCGAGAGAGTAGAGAATAAGACTGTATATTCTGTTTTATTTGAAGGTAGACTAATTGGAACTTTTACTATAAAGGAGAATACAAATTTTGGCTTAATGGAAGTTCAAAAAATTGCAATTAAAGGAGATATGCAGAACAGAGGATTTGGTTCTTTTATTATGGAATCTGCAGAGCATATAATACGTCTTATGGAAAAGAAAAAAATTATCGTTGAAACATACGAAGATCATAAGCAATTAGTTGATTTTTATCTTCATCGAGGTTACAAGATATTTCATCAGAGAATGAGGAAAGGCAATGTTGTTTTAGTTATGGAGAAGAATCTTTGGAGAGAAGACTAAATGGAACTAGAAGTTGTCCGCGGAGGAGGAATGAGTTCAAACAGCTTTATCTTAAGTGATGAAAATGAGGGAAAAATCTTCATTATTGATCTCGGTTTAACAGGAAAACTGACAAGGTTCCCATTAAAGAAGAGTTTGAAAAAAATCGTTGGGGAAAAATATGAAGATTACGAGCTTGAAGTTTTCCTCACACACAGTCATCTTGATCATATTTGGGGGGATAATAATCTCAAGGATTTTCAAAAAGTTACATACAGTGCAAGTGAACTAGCAGCCAAACATATTAATACTCGAGATGAAATTACTCTTCTCTCAAAATATCGGGCGAAAATTTCCTTTACTGTAGACAGAATCTATGCAGATGAAGATGTAATTAAATTTGCAGATTCCGAATTGAAAATTATTTATACCCCAGGGCATACTGATGGTTCTGCAGTTCTCTATGAATCTAACACTAAAAGCTTATTCGCAGGCGATGTTGTTTTTGCTGGTGGAGCCTGTGGAAGAGTTGATTTTCCAACCGGTGATCGGTGGGAAATGATTGCTACCTTGGATAAATTATCAAAGCTTGATATTGAACATTTATACAGTGGTCATGGTCCTGATTTACATCAAAAAGTTAGAGAGAATATACTCACTGCCAAAAATATGATGGAATATTGGTGAAAGGATTGATAAAAAAGAAAGTAAGAGAAGCATAATTATGCTTCTATTTTTTATTTTTTCTTTATATTAGCTAATGATGTTATAATTGCCCATTGATGATCAATGTAATCTCTATAGGATTGTAGTAGCTCGCCACCTATTCCTCGATACCTGCCTTGGGGTTTCAAATATTCGTCTAGTGGTTTACGTTTTGCTGGGTCTTCGTATCTTTTGCTGAGTCTTGATAGTTCTATGTCTCCATCAATAGCTTCCCAGAGTATATGAGCACCTGTTTCTACGGCTAATTTACCAACTTCAATTGTTTTTTCAGATGGAAAACGCCAACCAATTGCACAAGGTGCTAGGAGGTAAATAAATTTGAAGCCATCCATTTGTTGTGCTTTTCTGAGTTTTTCAATGAAATCACGAGGATAAGAAGTGCAAGCTGTTGCTACGTAAGGTAAGTTGTGTGTCCACATGATGAGAGAAATATCTTTTGGAAAACCAACACGACCTTTTGGAGTTGTTTTTGTTCTCGCACCAGGTGGTGTTGCACCTGATTTTTGAACACCAGTGTTACTATAGCTTTCATTTGAGTAACAAACATAGATCATGTTGTCGTTTCTTTCAGCAGCACCAGAAATTGATGCTAAACCTATATCAACGCTACCACCATCACCAGCCCAAGCAAGAACTGTGGTCTCCTTATTGCCTTTACTATCTAGAGCAGCAGTAATACCTGAAGCAGCAGATGCAGCAGCTGCAAATGCAATGTTTAAAACTGGAACGGTAATTGATGATTTTGGATAAGGACCTTGCCAAACAGAAGTGCAACAAGCTGGAATAGACATGATAACATCATCACCAAGAGCTTTCAAAGCGTATCGCAATCCTAGTGATGATGAGCAACCAGCACATGCAGCATGACCTGGTAGGATTGGTTCTGGAAGTCGTAAAATTTCTTTAGTTGTAACCATTTTTTTTCACCTCACTTTAAGGTTTCAAGGTCTTTTTCGACCAAACCTGCAGCATATTCAGCTGTAACATCCATCCCACTAAGCCCTTCTATATGATGGAAAGCTTTCGGATGATTCTTGCCTTCATATAATGCAGCCATAGTGTCAATAGCAATAACCCCTTTAAATCCGTAAGAAGGAGCACGTTCAATGAAGTGAATCGTTTCAGCATCCTTACAGACTTCCCTCATATCTTCATCAGGGAATGGTCTAAGAACTCGTAATCGTACCAAACCCACATCGTAACCTTTCTTCTTTAACATATCAACGGATAGCTCTATTTCTTCAGCAATTGAAGAGTGAGAGACTATGATGTGTTTGGTTTTCTTGTCAATACCATAAGTATCGAGGAGATCCCCATGGAATCGGCCAAATTTTTCTTTGAATTCAGCACAGACATCTTTAATGATTTGTTTTGCTCGATGAGTTGAATCCATAATATTGAATCTCTTTTGTCGAAAGTGTTCTGGATAAGATAGACTGCTATGTGTTACAGGATTCTTAGGATCAAGAATAAAATGCTCAGGATTATATGTTCCAACAAAATCGTCTACCTCTTTTTGTGAAGGAATCTCAACTGGAGCATTAGTATGGGAGAGAATATAAGCATCTTGACAAACCAAAGAAGGCATGTAAACATGAGCATGTTCACTTACTCTAAAAGCCATCAAGATAGTGTCATAAACTTCTTGAGCATTTTTGCAGTAATATTGAATAATTCCTGAATCACGAAGACTCATAGAATCTTGGGTTTGTGCCCAAATAGACCAAGCGGGTGCTAATTCTCTGTTCACAATGCTTAATACAACAGGAAGTCTTGCAAGAGCAGCCCACCAAACCATTTCAGCCATGTATAGAAGTCCATGTGCAGAAGTTGATGAAAATGTTCGAGCACCGGTAGCAGAAGCACCAATTAATGCAGCACCAACACTGTGTTCGCTTTCGACTTTAATGTAGTTAGCCCCCATTTCGCCATCTTCTACAAATTCAGCAAGCTTTTCTACACAATCAGTAGAAGGAGTAATTGGATAAGCAGCAACTACTTCAACACGGGCCATTTTTGCAGCATAAGCAGCAGCATAGTTTCCGCTGATTATGAGTGTTTTTGGCTCATCATGCCCGATTGATTTTGGAAGTTTTTTACTAACAGTCATTGTTCATTTCTCCTCCTTATCATCCTCATTAAATTCAGTTTCCTTAACCATTTCAATGCAATGTTGTGGACACTCATTAGCGCAAATACCGCAACCCTTACAATAATCATAGTCAATAATGATTTTCCCTTTTTCGTGAGAAGGATCATCAGGATCTAGTGTTATGACAGGTTCAGGACAATAGAGGACACACATTTCGCATCGAGTGCATTCTTCGTGATTTATTATTGGACGAAAAGTTCTCCATAAACCAGTTTTACCTGCAGAACCTTTTTCAGGTTTTGAATTCCAGGTATCAACTTTGAAATCATCTTTACTTTTTGTCACTGTTATTTTCCTCCGTTTCCATAAGCATGAGTTTCCTTAAAGCCTCTTTCAGCAGCCTTCAAATTTTGCTCCCAGAGTCGTTCATCTAATTGATCTTTGATTGCATCTAACACAGAGTCAAGCTTCACTAAACCAGATGCTTTTGCAACAGCTCCAGTCATTATGGTGTTAGTGATATAACTCTCAGCAACTCTCAATCCTAAATCGATAGCAATTTGCGTTGCATCGACCCAGAATTTTTTACACTTCAATTCTGGAGGAAACTCCATTTCTTGATTTGAATTTACGACAAGAATTGTGTTTTCTGTGATGCCTTTCATAAAAAGAATCTTAGGTAAGACTGGATCTAACACAGTGACTACAGTAGGATTATAAATTTTCGAATGCCGTTTTATATGAGAGTCTGAAATACGAGTGTATGTTTCAGTAGGAGCACCTCTACGTTCAGCACCGTAAAAAGCAAAAGCTTGGACAAATTTTCCTTCGCTATGAGCAGCTTCTGCCAAGATCTTCGCAGATGTAACTGCCCCTTGTCCACCTCTACCGTGCCAACGGATCTCTTCAAACATGTTTTTTTCACCTTAATATTCAAAGGATGTCATTCTTTACATTGTTTTTAATTCTTTGCTTAAACTTTGCTCTTCAGATAACATTGTTGAAAATTAACAATTTAATGCTCTGGACCTGGATTGGTATTGTATAATTCAAGCAGAGAGTATTAACTCTAGAAGTGATTATAAATATTATTTAATATTTTGCACATAAAAGCTAATGATTAAACAAAGTCAAATCGTTTAATCAAAAATGAGTAATGGTAGCCCGGGGCGGATTCGAACCGCCGTCCCAGGATTCAGAGTCCTGGATGCTTGGCCCCTACACTACCGGGCTTTGGGTGATTCAAAATCATTTGAAACTACTTATAACCATTTTGATTGATAAATGAAAAATAAAATAGACGAAGTATTCGTCTTTGACTTATTCTGAACCTTCTCTTGCTTCTAATTCTTGCGGAGTTGATTCCATATCTCTTATTAGTTTATTCATTTCTGGAGGGATTATTCCTACCTCCTCTAAGTATTCAATGAACCATCTTGCCAGTCGTCTAACTTCGAGTTCTATACCTGTTTTCTCTAGATAAAAATCATGGATTTTAGATGCAACCTGTGAGATACTCTCGCAATCTAACTCTACGTCTTCATTTCTACCATCAAAAATTTCGATTTTTACTTTCATTGCTGAGGAATAATTCTTCCTATTAGGAGCGAATGTTAATCTTGCTAAGTAATTTCCAGTTCCAAGAAATTTTTTTAAGGGGGTTTCATTTGGCATTTCTATCACTTCTATTATTTCAGTAAAATATTGAATTATTTTTATTTAATCTTTTTTCTAGGGGAAATTGAGGTAAACTAACCTACATATAGATTATTTTCTTCAAGATTTTTAATAGTTACTAATAAGGTATGATTTTAAAAATTAATAATGAAGGAATCATACTAATCAAGTGCTATTCTGGAAGTTGTAGCAATTTTAGCTTTCTCTTCTATTTCTTCTTCGAATTGATCTTCTGTTGAGAGAGCTTCTTTTAGTTTCTGCTGGGTTCTTTTTATACGGAATAATGGCATTAGCATACTGGCTATCCCAACAACAGCTAAAAGACCTGCAAGTAAATAATTAATGATAGACTCATTATTAATAGCCATATAGAGAAATGGTCCAGATAATAATCCAACAATAGCTGAAAGAAATATGTGCTTGACTGAAGGTCTACCAGTAAGTGATACTTTCGCGGATTTTGTTTTAGTTCTTTTAGCGTGAATTTTCATCCAAAAAATCTCACCAAAAACTGTAGCAACACCCATCTCAAGAAATTGCGGATCTTTTTTAGTTAATGGTTGATCCTTTATCTTTGAATTTTTCACTTTTAATTCGAAAAATTTCTCAGTTTTCTTTAGTGCTTTATAAGGTGAAAGAGGGGATTCAAATTCCATTATAATCAGTCCTATTGGTAGATTATCTCTAATCAGAGACAATTCCTTGCTATACAAAAACCATTCTATTGTTTTTTTATATCTTTTTAAGACTTTTAATCTGAATTCTTTAATTGATTTTTCTTAAAATACTAAAGATTTTAAAATGAATACAAAATAGTGAATCCAATTTCAGAGGAATATCCATGAAGACAATCGCAATCGTAGGTTTAGGAAAGTGGGGAAAGAATCACGTTAGAAATATTGTTCGACTTCAATCTGAAGGTTTTTGTGACAAAGTTGTCATTTGTGATGCAGATAAGAAACGTCTTGAGTCTATTGGTAATGTTAACAATATACCCAATGAGAACAGGTATAATGACTTAGACGAATTATTGAAAAATGAAGAACTAGCAGGCGCTGTTTTGGCAATCCCTACAGCTATTCATAAGAAAATTGCTTTACAAGTTTTAGAGCATTGTGATATTTTATGTGAAAAACCATTAGCTCCTACAGTAGAGGATTGTCAAGAAATATCTCAAAAAGCAAAGAAATTGAATAGAATTATACAAGTGGGACATTTAGAAAGATACAATCCTGTTGTTGTTACTTTGAGAACATTTCTTGAAAAAGAAAGCACAGAAGATAAGATCATGCATATTACAGGGAGAAGAGTTGGTCCTGGTCCAATGAAATTGGATAGTAAGGATTTGGATCCGAATTATCTTGGCTGCGGTCATGATTTTATGGTTCACGATATAGACGTCGTTAATGGTTTACTTGGAAAGATACCCAAAAAAGTGACTGCTACAGCATGCTATATTGAGGGATTTCCTTATGAAGTGGAACTTTTTGCTATCTTCGAATATGAAGGCTTTAAAGGTCAAAATACTAATCCCATTTTATTTGATTGCAGAGCAACTTGGAGAGCTTATCCTAACTTAAAAAGAAGAAAGCTTATTGTCCAAACAACAAAGGATGTTATGACATTAGACTTTATTTTACAGTCAATAATTAGTGAAAAAGGTTTAGCTCAGCATTCTCTAAGTAATTCTTTCTCTGATTATCTTGGAGCTTACAGAGCAACTGAAGTAACCAACCACTTTCTTGCTGCAGGTAAAGATCAAGAACCATTATACTTGCAAGACAAAGATTTCCTTTCATGTATTGACACAAGAAAGAAACCATTAGTTTCAAACAAGGAAGGAACAGACGCAGTGAAATGCATAATAGCAGCTATCGAGGCAGCAAAAACTGGAAAAGCAGTAGAAATTAAGTGAATCAAAACATAGATCCACTTAGTTTTCCATTATTTTTTTTACTTTAATTTTTGAATTTGTTCTTTAAAGTTCTCTATGGCAGCTGTGAGTTTCTTTGGATTCTTACCGCTTCCTCTCGCGAATTGAGGTTTTCCTCCACCTGAACCTTCTAGGATCTCAGCTACTTTCTTAATTAAGTCATTACTTGAAGCAACTTTTGCGACTTTCTTTCCTGCTCCTACTGTAATATATAATGATTCAGTATCTATTAGTAGAATAAACAGATCATCAATTTCTTTAGTCAAGGTAAATACTAATTGGCTTTGATAATCAGGATCACCAGTAATCGCTTCTGCTAGAACCTTAAATTTACCAACTTTCTCTATTTTCTTCTCGAGTAAATTCGATTCCAAGATAGCTTTCTCTTTCTTGAGTTCAAGAATTTCCTTCTTCTGTGTTTTCCATTCATTGAAGAAACGTTTTGCTGTTCCCGGTAATGCCTTTAGTTCAATTCCCCACAAATCTAAAGTTTGCTGCACAGTTTTATTTCTTCGTTGAATTTCTTTTATTGCTGTCTCTCCAGTAACATATTCAAGTCTGACAACACCATCTTGAATTCTTTCAGCACTCAATAGTATGATAGGTCCTACATCACCTGTGCTATTTGCATGTGTTCCTCCACAAGCTTCAATATCAATATCATCAATAGCAACTATTCGAAGATACTTCCCAGGAACAACTCCTCCTTGATATATAGTAAAACCATATTGCTTTTCAGCGACATCTCTTAGAAGAGTTTCTTTTGTAATAGGCAGATTGAGATAAACAATTTCATTTGCTCGTTTCTCTATTTGTTCCAATTGGGTTCGTGTCAATGAATCATAATGAGTAATATCTAAACGAGCTTTCTCGAGAGTTTTCTCAGCTCCAGCTTGCCAAATATGAGGTCCGAGTACTTCTCTTGCAGCAGCATTAACGATATGAGTTCCAGTATGATGACTCATTAATATCCTTCTTCGATGAGGATCAATAGTGCATCGAACTTTAGTTCTTTTAGTTGGCAAAGATTTTTCCAAGATGTGAATAATAATTGGGCCCACTTTTCTTACTTCTTTTATTGCCACTCCATCTATTGTTCCCAAGTCATGTAGCTGCCCACCAGAGGTTGGGTAGAAACCTGTTTTCTTTAGAATTACGAAATTATCTTTTTGCCAAAGAATTTCCCCTTCAAAAGTCATCATTTCATAATCAACAATTGTTTCGGGCAAATCATCTGGCAACTTTATATCAGCTTTTGTTGCTAGTGTTTTGGCTAAACTAGTACGTTCATGAATTTCTGCAAGTTTTGCGTAAAAGTCATCAGGTATACGAATCTCTTTACCTAAATCTTTGGCAACTTCCACAACCATTTCCGGGAGAATACCATTAGAATCATATAATTTCACAAGTTCTTCAGTTGAAATTGATCTGGAGGTTTTCAATTTCTTCTCGAGTATTTTTGTTCCCTTTTCTTTTGTTGATTTGTATCGCTTATATTCAATATCAATAACTTTCCTAATGATATCACCATGCTTAGTGTACCCTGGGAATAGATCTTTCAAATCATCCATATGCCAATTGAAAATATCAAAGATATCAATATCCCAATCGTTCTCTGCAATAATTGCCCAGGTTCTTCTGAGCAAAAATCTTAGATTATATCCTCCACCGACATTAGAGGGTAAAGCACCATCAGAGATAGCCCATAAAAGAGAGCGAGTGTGATCAATTATTGAATAGACAGATTTCATAGGTTGAATCTCACGTTTCAAATCATTTGGATCCATACCAAGTATTTTTGCAACATCAACCCAAACCTTTGCAACATCTGTTTCAGTATAATTTAATACTCCACTATATCGGGCATATTTCTTCCAAAAGTCCTTGTTAGGTTTAAGGCCAACTTCTTTTAGTACTTTCGGGATAACTGTATCAAAATTCACTTCATATTGTGTTGGAGTTCCATTTATCAACCAAGTTGAGCGACCGAGTCCGGCACCCATATCGATAACAGTAGTAGATAAATCGGTAAATGACCCATCTGGTTGGATTTCATAGGTCATATAAACTTGATTACCAACTTCTAAACCTCTAACGAAGAATTCCAATGAACTCCCGAGATTTCCACCTCCGCCCCAAGCATCTTCGTGATAGACTATTTCACTTGGATGTAATCCTAGACCTGTTGTCAAATAATCATGAATATACTTTATTCCTTCGTCCATAAAGTAGAGAAATTTCTTTGGTTTATTGAAGACTAATTGCCCTACCATTACAAAGGATGTAAAATGTCTTCCTGACAAACCTACATTGTCCACATCATTAAATCTCAAACAAGGTTGTGGAATTAATACTGGATTTGCAGGTGGATCAACTTCCCCACTAACAACATGAGGTTGGAAACCATACACTGAAGCTTGAACGAATTCAGCATCATCTCTCCAACGAGCAACTATGGGATACCTTGGAATGACTGTATGAGCGTGCTTTTCAAAAATCGGAACCCAAGCTTTCAACCAAGTATCAGTATAATTATAGCGTTTACTTGATGGAGGATTATCAATAAAATCATAGGGCAAAAGCCCCTTCTTCAATCGACATTCTGGCTCATCACAATAATCCCGTTCTTCCATAGTCCAAAATGCCTTTCCACAGAAAGTACAAATTCCTCTACTAAAACCAAGTTCTCTTAATGATTTAACTGGGTAAAATTTCTCTGGATTTGTTTTAGATTGTTTTGTAATCTGTTTTTTTAGTTGATTAATATCTATTACCAAGGGATTCACGCGCTTCTGGATTATTGGATTACTCTTTTCTCTCGAACTAATGTTTTTAATATTTTCTCTTAAACTTTCTGATAAGAAATTAGTAATTAATGCACTTTAGATGAGCATTTAGTCTCAGCAAAAATAAAATAAAATCCCCGATAAATCGGAGATAAGAAAAATACAAGTAAAACTATGATTTAGCTATTTTTGCTAAACCGCCTGCTTTCTTTATTTTTTCTGTTGCAGAAGCAGAGAAAGATTCAGCAATAACTGTCATCTTTTTAGCTTTACCTTTACCTATAACTTTGGTAACACCCATTTTGGTTGTGTCGATAGTAACATCTTTACCAACTTTCGTTGCATAGCCTTTCTTTACGAACTCATCGATTTTCTCACTTATTTCGCCGATATTTATCGCTTTTTGTGGTGTAGATGCTCTAGGTGGTCTAACGAAACCTTGACTTCCGAACTTTCGTCCTTCTTTTATGGAACGCATCCATTCATGACGGGTCCCACCAGCATTACCAACGCCACCTCTGCTACCAGCTTTCTTGTGACCTTTCTGGATTCCGTACCCATGATGCATGCTTCCTCGTTGTTTTCTTACTTTTCGTTTAAATCTTTGAACCATTATTATCCCTCACATTTCACATCATTCTTACAAGAAGATCGTTAATCTTCTCACCTCTGTAACCTAAGTCACCACCTCTGGTGATGGGGTTTTTGACACTTTTGAAACCTTTTCTGGGAGGATGTAGTCTAAATATGGGTTTTAGACCATCAATATGACGCATGTCTGCTTTACCATCAAATACTGCTGTGATAAATGCCGCTTTGCTTTCAAATTTGTGTTCTTTCAAGAATTTAACGTCGATTTTCTTGTTACCTCTGAGGCGACCACGTTTATTAATCAAATCTGATAAAGTTGTTTTGTTGATTTCACCCCAGGTAACTACATCTTTTAGTTTTTGTAGCATGCCTTTATGAGTGCCATCATCTGGAACAACAACAGCATGATTGGGTCGTGTAAGATTTATCAATTTAAGAGCATGTTTAATATCTTGAGGTTGATCAACTGTACCTCTGATTCTTACAACTGCTAGTAATCCGGTTTGCTTCTTTGACACTTTCTACACATCCTTGGTTTCTATCTACCCCAGTCTCTAGGGGTCATTATTTTATAAGTACCCTTTAAAGCTTCAAATGTTGCTTTAGCAAAGTTTGAAGTTGTTCTAGTTTCTCCTCTTGTCTTTGTCCAGATATCAGTGATACCTGCGAGTTCAAAAACAATTTTTCCAACATTTCCTGCTGCTAAACCTAATCCTTTTGGAGCTGGTTTGGCAATCACAACGCAATTTCCAGTTTTACCTCTGGTTTGGAAGGGAATACTATGAGGATCATGACAGGAACATTCCCAAGAACCACATCCTCTTCTAATTGGGGATAAACGCAATTTAGCATCAGTAATCGCTTTACGAATAGCTGGGCCAATCTCCTTTGTTTTTGCTTCACCAATACCTACAAAACCATTTCGGTTGCCTACAGCAACACAGGCTTTAAATCTTGATTTCTCACCAGCATCGGTTTGTCTTTGGACAAGATTGATGTTAATTACTTCATCTTCTAGATTTGAAACTAAAGTATCGATAATTTCTTCTTCAGAAATCTTCAGTGATTGCTGGAAGATCTCATCTATAGAGGTAATTTCACCTTTTTTGACCATTCGACCGAGTTTTGTTTTTGGTTTCCATTCATGTAATTCTGACATTTTTCATCACTTCTTTGATTTTGTACTTGTGGGTTTTTTGGTAGTGGGTTTCTTAGCTGTCGAGCTTGTTGTTTTCTTGGTTGTTGTAGTTGGTTTCTTTGCAGTGGATGTGGGTTTCTTAGTAGTGGTAGCTGGTTTCTTTGCAGGAGTTGTAGTTTTCTTCGGAGTTGTTTTTGGTTTAGTTGTAGTTGGTTTCTTTGCAGGAGCAGTTTTTGCTTTGGCTTTTGAAGCTAGATTCTTTTTGTTTCTTGTTCCAAGTTTAGCCTTCATCGTACCAGAAGTAGATTCTGCATCAATAGCTTTAATTGCAGCTTTGAAGTATGTCGGTAAATTTTCTGGTTTTGCAGTTGTTTTCTTATAACCTGAAAATTGCTTGTCGTACTTCGCAGCACTTTTCTTCTTTAGTGCTACAGCATAATCTGCAATGGTCTTTCCAGTATAGCGATCTTCTGATGGGAAGATAGCCTTATCATGAGGAATTTTTAATCCTGCATGAATAGCACCAGCAAGCATTGCTGAGATTCTAGTGTCTTTTCGACAAGTATTAACGCCAATATCAAGAATTGCATCTTTTACTCCTACTGCCTTAGCATATTTACCAGCAAGATAACCTGTTAAATATGCAGAAGGAACATTACCAGTAGCACCTTTCCAGCCATATTTTTTAAGATGCTGGGAACTAGCATCAACTAGTGTCTCATCACCAATTACTTTGGCTTGTATGATACTTACTCGTTCATGTTTGTTAGATCTTCTAACAACTAATCGATTCTTTCTTGATCTGAGTAGACGTTTTCGTCTATGGAAATTTGTTTTTCCTTCTCTTCTTCTTCTAAATTGAACGTGATAACTTGCACCTTTTGCCATCTCAATCACGTACTCCTTTGGGCCTTCTTCGAGCTAGTAACACGGAGTTCACGCATAACAGCATCAACTTCTGGTAACTTTCGTTTAGACATTCTGTTATCTTGAATATACATTCGAAGATAATTTGCTGAACGAAACATTCCTCCTTTTGCTCGTAAATAGAGCAAACGATAGGTTGCTTTATCGATGAAGTTTTTATCTCGTAATACTTTCAGGTAAGCACGTTGCTTCCTTATTCGATTGATCCATTCTCTTCTTAAATCAGTTCGAGCAGCTTTTCGTCCTTTTCGACTACCGTGCCCTCGTCTTTGTCCTTTAATTCTTTTGATGTGGAGTTCTCGGGCTCTACCTCGACTGATGCCTTGTATTTTTCTAGCTTTAATAGCACCACTATGAATTAATGCACGAATATCTCTTCTAGTAAGGGCCATTTGAACTTCATCTGCAGCATCAGGATCAATATAAACCCTATTGACTCCTATGCCTAGTATGTCTGCTGCAATGCTTCTTTGTGTTTTCAAATCAGTCACTTTTCATCATACCTCACTTTGATTTTTTAGTGGTAGCCTTTTTTGTTGTGGTTGATTTTTTACTAGAAGTGGATTTTGTTCCTGAAGATTTAGAACTTGATGTTTTCTTTGTTGTAGTTTTCTTAGGGGCAGCGGTAGATTTCTTTGGTGTTGCTTTAGTAGCAGGTTTTTTGGTTGTAGATTTCTTTGCGGGTGGTTTCTTTGTGGTAGTGGGTTTTTTAGTAGTGGTAGTTTTCTTTCGAGGAGTTGGTTTTCCAGCAAGTTCTGCTTCTATTCTATCCAATTCTTCAATCTCCTTTTGAGTTAGGGAACTTTTAGAAGGCTTCTTCTTACGAGGAGCCTTGTCCTTTGGTTCTTTTTTGTCTTCCTCTTCAAGGAGTAATTCTTCAGAAATTTCTGAAATTGTGGCAAATGTTAATGCTTCTTCTGGACGATTAATGATTTTGATCTCAAGCTCATCGGCTTTGTTTGTAATTGCTACCTTTTTTCTGGTGCCGACGGTGGAGGCAATCCTGACAACTTGAGTTTCTTTTTCGATTGCATCTAAATCATTGGTGTTGTGAATCAAGACTTCAACTTTACCCGTTCTTGTTAGACCACGAGTAGCTTTAGGCCCTCTAAAACCAACTCTGACAATAGTTGGAATGCCACGTTTATGATGTCTCATGGAATTATCGATACCAATAGGCTTGCGCCAACCAGTTTTTAATCGTTTATATCGCCAACTTTCTTGTCTTCTGAATTTTGGTCGAGACTTACGTACCTTTTCTCGTACTCGTAATAATCTTTTGTCAACAGTCATCTTTTACAACTCCTAATCAATACCTACATATTGAGCTGATAACCAAATTCCATCCATAAATCTTCGAGGATCTTTGTGGAATTTCCCACGAAGTTTACAGACTTCTTGGATGTTAGCTGATGTTTGGCCGACATGTTCTTTATTTATGCCAGTGATGATAATTTCATCACCCTCAACTTTCACTTTTACATCATTACCTAAAATCTTAGCTTTTCGGGGATCGCGTTGCCCGTAAAGATTTTTGATAATGACTTCTTGTGGCTTAATATCTACTGTGATAGGAAAGTGAGAATATACAATAGTTAATTTGTAGGTATACCCTTGAGTTACTCCTGTGATCATATTTCTTACATGAGCAGCAATTGTACCTAACATTGCTAATTCTCTTTTTCTTGGAAAAGCTACAGACAATTTCAAGTCACCCTTGATAGCTACCATTTTGACTGGTTCGCCTGTGAAATCTCTTTCCAAGAGACCCTTAGGTCCTTTAACAGTTACCTTCATGTTTTTGAGTTCTAAGGTAACTCCTTCAGGAGCTTCTACAGTTTTTTCTGCTAAGACAGCTTTTGGCATTTATTTTTTCCCACCATTATTTAGTAGACAAACGCTAGGAGTCTTCCTCCTATGCCCAATGCTTTCGCATCTTCATGACTCATCACACCTTTTGGTGTGGAGACAATCAGAATTCCAAGGTCTCGTGCAGGAAGGAATTTTTCTTCCCAAGACTCGAATTCTTTATGCTTAACTGGAAAGCGTGGTTTTATTACCGCACATTTGTTAATCCTACCTAGCAATTGCACTTTGAAGATACCAGCTCGATCATCATCAATGAATTCAAATTCACCGATGTACCCTTTAGATATCATCACCTTAATTACAGATGAAATTAGCTTTGATGCTGGTTTCAAGTAAACTTCGCGTTTTCCTAGAACTTCTGCGTTTTGAATGTTGTTCATTGCGTTTGCTAGTGTGTCTAATAAAGGCATATTTTGTCACCTTCTTCCTTTACCAAAGAGGATTTTATCCTCCGTGGCCTCCGTATTTTTTGAAACCGACTGTGGTTGCTACTTCTCTGAAGCAACGTCGACAAAGATTCAACCCGTGTCTTCGAATAAGTCCTTCTCGTGCACCACAACGGGTGCATTGTCGGGAGCCTTTACCATATTTGACAACTTTTGGTTTTGTACCTGATCCTTTTGCCATATTTCTTCACCTATTCTACGGTAATTCCTAATTCGGTTTCAGCGAAAACAATCGCTTCATCTCTAGATATCCTGTGCTTCCCAGGTATCTTTCTCGGTGATCTGAATCTTCGTTTCACCCGAAAACCTGGACGTTCTAAAGAAAAGAAGACATCCAGTCCTGTTACTCCAAGATTTGGGTCATATTTTGTTTCTAATATATCGATGTGTTCTCGGATACCAAATCCAAAATTCCCTTCTTTATCGAAAGCTCTCTTGGAAATTTTGAAATCTCGCATATCAAACAATCTTGGAATTAGTTTCATAATTTTATCTTGATTACGAATTGTTACTTTAGCTCCAATAGGTTCGTGTTGTCGTATTCCAAATTCTCTAAAGGTTCTTCTAGCCTTTGTTTCAACGGTTTTCATTTCACCTATGGATTCTATGATTTTCTTCACACGTTCAAGTGCTTCCCCGGATTCTCCTACACTACAATGTATGATTAAAGAAGCAACTTTTGGTTTACGCATTTTATGCTGTTCCCATTCTTTCAGAAAATCTTCTTTTGTCTTGGTCATTTTTAGGTATCTCCTTTGGTTGTAGTCCACCAGGGTGATTTTTCACCAAGGACGAAGATATATTCGGGGGTAGTTTGTACTTCTGTTCCATCATGTGTTGCTAGAGTTACTGTGGAAGCTCTAGGACCAAAACGCCATTGGAATTTCTTTATGGAACCATTTTTTGCTACGTTTTTACCTGCAACAATAATCGCAAACATGCCTTCCTTAAATGGAAAGTGATTAACGATTTTTTGTGAAGGAAGATTAATTATTATCGTATCTTTTGTGTTGTATTTGTTATCAATGCCTTCTTCTTTTGGTAGACGAATATTCCTACCATCATGAAGATTCAATTGCATGATTCCACCTTTTATTGTGGTTTTACCCATGATTTGACAAGCTTTTGAGAGTTGAGAGGTTTTCTTCATTTCAAAAGGCATCAATACATGGAGTTCATGGGGAAGGATTCGATAACTTTTGTTTATATCTGCTATCTCGACGACATCCATTAATCCAACTGGAAAACTGAGATTGGTTACAATTCTTCCATCAATTTTCACAAGCTTCTTGTTAAGAATAATCTTGAGTTCTCTTGCAGTATTAACTATTTTTAGGACATCTCTTAGAAGGATTCCTAATGGAATGCAATTCTCTTTACTATGAGGTCCGGGATCAGCTCTAAATACAAATTTATGCTTCTTACGAGGCAAGGACCAATTTCTGGGAGAAGCAATTCTCTTTTGATGTTTTGAACCACCAGTTTTTGTCATATTTTTTCACATTCCTTTTAGTTTTCTACCTCAGCTTCCTCATCTGTTTGAGGAAGTCTTCGATCTACGACAGCTTTTCTTCCTTTATCCTTCATATTCTTCAAGTTAATAATCTCACAATTACAAGCTTGAACTGGAAAATGCTGAGAGGATCCATCTGATTTTTCAAAAGTAACTCCTTCAATGGTTAATCTCATATATTTATAATCAACATTTGAGACTTCACCTTCAATTCCTCTGAAGGAACCTTTTCGGATTCTGACAGTATCTCCTTTACGAATAACTAATTGCTTAATCCCTTCTTTTTCAGCCAAAACCTCAGAGAGGGGAGCAGTTAGCTTCTTTCGTTTTGTATGTAAAGGAGCAGTATAGAGCTGCTTTCTTTTCTTTGAAGGTTGTTTTGTGATTGTACGATTCTTCTTCATTATTTTTCATCTCCACTGGTACTGCTAATCCTTAGACGATTGTACTAGCTGTGTGGGCCACTCTGGGCCATCTTTCCGCAGCTTCTTTTGCTACTGGACCACGAATTTCGCTTCCTCGCGGACTGCCTTCGGGGCTGGCAATAACAGCAGCATTATCTTCAAATTGTACCCAAAGACCATTTGGTCGTCGGTACATTTTCCTCTGACGAATCACTATTGCTGGGAGAACTTGTCGTCTCATCTGAGGTGTTCCTTTCTTAACAGAAACGATAACCATATCTCCTACTGAAGCAGTAGGATAACGATTTAGACGACCTTTGAAACCTTTTACAGCAATTATCTGTATGACTTTTGCTCCGGTATTATCTGCACATGTTAAACGCGTGCCTACACTAACACCTTTGCTTAGTCTTGGTAATGAGATTCCGATCACTTTTCTTCTTGCCATATTAAAGTCTCCTTGCAATCAATCTATTCTTGCATTTCCTCCTTAGGACTTTCCTTTGCAATGACAACATAGGAGATAGTTTTACCTAATGGTCTACATTCGATGATAGTAACATTATCACCTTCTCTAGCATCAATGCATGGAGGATTGTGTGAACTAATTGTTGTATGTCGGCGTTCATATCGTTTGTATTTCTTCACGTAGAAGAGAAAATCTTTCCGCACTACAACTGATTTTTGCATTTTGTGACTAGTAACGGTACCATTGATTATCCTTCCACGAACTCGAAGTGTGCCATGAAATGGACAATTATAGTCGTCACACTCAGTTTCTGGATCAGGAACATCGATACCAATATATCTGGACATTATTTTTTACCACCTTTTACGCATTATATTTTTGAGTCGATTTTCTGGTTTTAATTTCAGTAAGCATCCATCCACATCCACCTGTTCTCCAGAAGGAAGACTGAATCGGAAGACACAATCTTTCTTTGGAATTCTTACACGATTTGAATCATTTTCTGATGATTCTATTGTTAACAGATTTTTTGTTTCATCAACAACAAGACCATTCATACCCAACATTTGTTTGTCTGTGGATTGTATGATCTCGATTTTCAAACCTATCAACTCGTGTCTATGAATATTTTCAGGTGTTATAGGGTTCAAGCTCACCATTCTCTTTCATTACAGTTAATATTCTAGCTATTGTTCTTTTGACTTCTTTAACTCGACTTGGTTTTTCCAAGGAACCACCAGTTGAGATTCCGGCTCTTAAATGAGCTAGGTCTTTCTGAAGTTTCTTCAATTGATTTACTCTTTGATTCGCGGTCATATACCGGATTTCACGCATTTTTAGAATTGCCATTTGTCAAGTTGCTCCTACTTTTTCTTTTTCTTCTTCTCATCTTTATCAGATTTGGAGGACTTGGTATCTGTTTTCTTTGTTGCAGTCTTCTTGGGAGCAGCTTTCTTTGCAGTAGTTTTAGGTGTGGTTTCTTTCTTTGCAGGTTTGGCTTTTGGTTTTGCTTTTTCTACTTCTTTCTTGACTGGTTTCTTTGCGGTAGTTTTTGGTTTGGCAACAGCTTTAGTGGCTGTTGGTTTTGTTGTCTTTGCTTTCGCTGCAGGTTCCTTTTTAGTAGGTGTTGTTTTCTTTGCAACAGGTTTCTTTGCTTTCTTTTCTTCACCAGGAGTTTTCTCGATGAGATCAGAAAGCTCTTCAACTTTAATATCAAGATCTGTCTTCTTTTTGGTAACTGGGACTTTTTCTTTAGCCTTTGGTTTCTCTTCTTTCTTTGCAGGCTTTTCTTCCTTCTTAGGAACTTCTTCTTTCTCGGTTACTGGTTTAACAGGTTTGATTTCCTCAACATCAGGAACAAATTCATGTGTATCTTCATCCAAACGAACAGAAAGAATATTGATTTCATCTGGTAAAGGAATATCACCTCTCATTATACTAACAGTAACACCGATAGTTCCGAGTTTCATAACTGCAGTGGCATTTGCTCTCTGAACGAGTACAGAACCAATTTCACCACTCTTGGCTAAAAGACCCATTCTATAAGCTTCATGACGAGAACGTTTACTGGTTAATTTACCAGCTATGATTATTTCACAACCTTTTGCTCCTGCATTTACAATTCTGCGGAGAGCAGAATAGGCTGCACGTCTACGATGAACTCCACGTTCAATGGCAGAAACAAGGGAGTATGCCATTACTTGAGCGTTGGTATCGGGATTAGTAACTTCTTTTACTTCAATTTGGGGATTTTCAAAACCGTAATTATTTACTAATTCATCAGTAATATTTCTGATGTTTTTTCCTCTTCGACCTATAACTATCCCTGGTCTTGAAGCATGAATGGTAAGTCTTTCACCGAGAGGTGTTTTTGCAATATCAACACCACCGTAACCAGCTCGTGAGAGTTCTTTTGCTAAGTATTCATCAATTCTTGCTTGACGAACACCTTTCTTTATGAAATGATTAGTTGCAGACATGATCTAGACCTCTTCTATAGCTATTTCAACATGTGAGAGATAATTAAACCGTGGGGATGATGATCCTTGGGCTCTGGGAATAAAACGCTTTATGATCATTCCTTTGTGGGTAGCAGCGTGAATAATCTTCATTCTTTCGACATCCAAACCCTTGAATTCAGCATTGTTCTCAGCGTTTTCTAATACTTCAAGAATCCTCTTTGCAGCCTTGATTGGGTAACGCCCAGCAGGCCATTTGGAAAGTTCTTTTCGATGAGCAACATGTTTCTTGTGACGTTTGTATGGAACAGCGGCTTTCATCTGTATGACATCTTCAAGATACTCCTTTGCTTTGTCAAGGAACATACCTTTGATTGTGTTACAAATTTCTCTAGCAGCTTTCGGACTAATGTCAATTTCTCGTGCACTTGAAATGGCAGTACGATCCGGATCTAAGCCGAAAATCGAATATCCATATTGGGGCATATGCATTTCCTCAATGTCAATGTATTTTCTTTCTCTTAATCGTAAAGACGACTATTTTGTTGGGTTTCAACCCAAGCTTGGAATTGATTTTTAATCCAGAGAATGTCTATTCCTGGAACCTCCAAGAGGCATGACTCCCCTTCTGCACCTTTGTGCAAGGTCGGAGCCCAATTATGCAAACGCTTAGAGAAGTTCAGCGTTGCAGTGGAACAGAATTTGAATAATCACTTTAAAAATCTTCTGTCTCTTTCTAACATAAAATTAACAGGATTTAATGTTAAAATTATACTTAATTTGAGGTAACTAGAATGGTATAAAAATTTACTTTCTAATGCTAAAAATACATCAAAAATCTCTTTTTAAAGAGAAATGTTCATATAATATTTTTTCATGTAATAGATAATTAGCGTGAAAACGACTAAAGAATGGAATGCCTACTAAGCATTTTATATAAGCTGGGGGGCTTACAATGGCTAAAAATTTAAATGAATTTATAGTGAGAAGAAAGGATGGACTAAAAATCTGCAAAATATGCCAAAGCATAATTGAAGATGAAGAAGACCATATGATGCGAAGACATCCTAAATATATGAAATATATTGAGAAAAGAGAGGAGAAAGAAGAGAAGTATATGTGTTGCTACTGTGGATTGTGGGTGAAGAATTGGCGCGCTCATGTGAAAGATCAACATCCAGAAATCATTGCAGATGCTGCAAGAAGAGTTAAGCCGGAACCAGAAGAAGAAGAATTCGAGTTTTCTTTTTAGCTCAACCATCATTAATGAGATGGAAAATTTTCTCCTTATTTCTTCATCAATTACAAGAGCAAAATCATCTGCTCTGTTTAGCATTGAGTGAAAAAAGAGTATGTAACAATCTGCTCATGCAGATTGTTTTTTTATTTTTATTTCCTTAATTGTGTATATCTTCGTTCGATAGCCAGTGATTGGAATTTGAATCCTTGACCTTGATAGCCTACTTTTGAGAAGTATTCTACCCATTGAAGCCTGAGTGTTTGGATAAATGAGAATAATCCTTCAATGGCAAGTATGACTAACGAGCCAATTGCTACGCCAATATAATTAATTACACCCATACCATTCTCCTCTCCAGTGAAGATTTGGAGTGTAAATATCATTGATAATGCGCCATGAACCGCATTCATTGCAAAGATTCGAGCATAGCTTACAGTATTGGATAAAGTAGAGAGTAATATTTCAAGGAGTTCAGCTAAGCCATCAAGTTTGTGTGATATTATAAGATATACAGACATCACCACTATTGGTATAGTCAATCCGAATAAGAACAACCATAATGCGCCATTAATAGTGAAGAACTGTATTGCCAGACCATTGATTGAGAATAGAGCCAGATCAAATACACCACTAAGATCCGCGCTAAACCAAGTCATGAAATTAGTTCCGAAGGTGAATACTAGTATAAATAGCGACCAGTGGAAAATTATCCACATTAGGGTAACTAGAAATGCTTCAGCATAATGCTTATCACGTATGTTTTTTATGAATCGTAAAACATATCCTACAGTCATATGAACCATACCAAGAACTAATGAAAGTTCAAGCATTAAGATAACTGGGGAAGCACCATTATGGAGGTGATGAGCATCTTCAGGACTGAACCAAAGTGGTTTTGGAACATATGAAGCAGCGTGATTGGTTACTCCGAAATACGAACCAAATAATACACCAAAGAACATAGCACATGCACCTGACGCTATTATCAGCATTGCACCATTCTTGAAATAATTCTTAATTTCACCTCCAAAACCAGAAGTGTCAAGTTTCCTATTTCGGAGAGTTAAGCCATAGACGCCTAGAAGCATGAATAAAAGTCCATGTCCGACATCTGCAAACATAATACCAAAAGTAATGGGGAAGAAAATCTGTAAAATTATTGCAGAATTGAATTCATTATAACCAGGTGTTCCATAAGCATTTACTAGCCCATCATAGACTCGCATAAATTTTGGAACAGAAGTTTTGGTTGGGTATTCTGATTCTTCAAAAACAGGTTCAGAAATTTCAACTTTTGCAGAATCTACTGTTGCTTTCAGAACACCATTTTCAAATTTCTTCTTTCGCTTGTTAGGTATCCAAGCCCAGAAAGTAATGTTTCTATCTGTATATCTCATCATATTTGAAATCTTAAGATATTCCTCTTCAATATCAATCTGTTCACCATAGGCAAGAATCAAATCACCATTTTCTTTGATTAGCTTGTTTGCTTCTTTCTTATAGTCAGCTATAATTTGTTCTAAACTTTCAATCTTACTTTTGCTTTTGTTAACAACCTTTCCTGGATCCCCTGAGATTCGCTCGGGAACCGCTAATTTCTCAAAGTCAAAAGCAACTAACAATCGGTTAATATCTTCTTGATAACGACCTAAGAAACCGATTGCCATGAAGGTCAGGTTATCTTGTGATTTAGATTCTTTAAGAACATAATTACTATCAGTGATTGCATCAAGGTTCCACTTAAAACGAGGAATTCGTTTCGTGTTAATTTTACCGACCATGACAGTAAAATAGGGACTCTCATCACCAAGATCCTCAAAACTGAATCCGAATGGTATCAGATTTTGGGCAATTAGTATCACCGATTTATTCTTTTCCAATTCTTGTTCCGCAAGAGTTATTCGATCATTCAATTTTTTTAATTGTTGAATAACATCCTTAGATACCTTTTCTGCATCCTTAAGAACAACACCCAAATCATCATCAAGAATTGTTATCTTCTTAGGTCTGCCAACTTTATCTTTGACTTCAAAGTCTTCAATAACTTCGTCAAAATCGTTGGATAAGTCTTTTATTCTTTGTCCATTATCAAATGTAGTGATGTCAAAAGGTTTCTTTTGGATATCTATAATATCAATATCCTCACACGATGATATGAACCGTAGTAGATTTCTGGAATAATCTTTTGGAATGACTACTTTTACTGTTTTCATTCTATCAGGTAATAAACTCATTTCTACGCACCTGTATTTGAAGTCTTATGACTTTCAAGAGTATATAGATAAAAAACTTGTGTATATTCATATAATTCAGTTTTAGAATATTTTACCTTATTTTAAGTGATTTTTAATGAAATAGAAAATAAAAAGATAAGAGATTATCTAACAGTTTTGTTAGAAAAATCCTTTTGCTTATGCAATTAATCTAATTCTTTGGTTAGGAGTTTTCCTAATTTGGTTATGCCTTCATATATGTCCTTATCATTATTGTAGGAGTAACCTAATCTCATAGTATTAGTTTTAGCAATAGAGTCAACAATTGTGCTATCACTTTCTTCTATACTCCAACCTTTAATTGGATAAAAAGCAGCACCTGGAACAAACATAATGTCATTTGGAATACTAGTTTTCATTAAGAATTCCTTTGAATTGAATTGCTTCTCGGATTCATACCAAACAAAGAATCCACCATTAGGTTTAGTGTGGCTACCAGCAGGAAATGTTTCATTAATACCTTTGAGCATAGCTATAGCATTCTTTTCATAAGTTTTAAGACATACAGGTAAAACTTTGTCAATGTATTTCTTATAATAAATAGCCATAACTTTCTGTAGTATAGTTGGTGAACAAAGGTCAAGATAACCCTTACTCTTAAGGACTTCATACTTCAAGCTTTCAGGTAAAACAGAATAACCCATACGCAGGACAGCTGCTTCTTTAGAAGTAGTTCGCAAATAAGCAACACGGGAATTATCACGATCTAAAGATTTGATTGGTTTGATCAATTCTCCCTGGAATTGAATCTCTTTGTAAGCTTGATCTTCAAGAATAAGTATATCATGTTCTTCTCCAATATCGAAAAGTGCTTTTCTTCGTTTCCAAGGCAAAGTAGTCCCCTTAGGGTTATCAGAATCAGGAACAACATAGAGAATATTTGGTTTTTTACCAAATTTCTTTTCACACAATGGAATAGCTTTTTCGACATACTCAGGAATCATACCATCAAGGTCTGTTGGAATAGTTACTATTTCTGCACCAATTTTGTAAGCGGGTGCAAGAAAACCAAGATAGGCTGGACTTGGGGTTAAAATAACATCACCAGGATCAATCATTGTATCAAGAATAGCATATATTGCTTGTTGTGAACCAGCAGTTAATATAATGTCTTTCCAACCTGTTTCCTTATCAAGATTAATGTCATCAATACGTCTAAGTCGTTCAGCAAGAACTCTTAAACAAAACTCTTGACCACCTGTTGGTCCATAGTTCCACAATGAAATGGCTTTACCCTTCTTCCCTGTTGTATAATCTTCTTTGTTTTCATTGCCAATTTCTATTAAAATATCTGACAATGTTTCTATTGGTAAAGCACCTGGAAGACCTCCGCCGAAATTGTATTTTACTTTATACTCAAGTAATGCTCGAATTTCAGATGGAGGTAGTAATTTCGTCCATGCAGCAAAATCGAAACTTTCATTATTTTTGGTCATGATTTTTCAACCTACTATGGTTGTATGATCTTTTTTTTATTAACGAAACCACGATTACAATTTTTCGTCGCTTCCTAAAGAATCGGATTTCAAGTGATTATAAGAATTCGTATTAAAAAAACTGTTGGTCGAATGATTTAATCAAAAATTATTAGAAAATAACGACCAAGTAAAGCAATTTTAAGTATATATAAAGTGAAAGTTAAATAAAGAAAAGAAAAAATACTTGGGTGACAGCATTATTGCTGTCGTACATTATTGTCTTGTGCCCTACCTAAATTTCCTCTTTTGGATATTTTAAGCGATACTTCCGGATAAGACGAACGCAATTACGAAACCGTAAATAGCAATAGCTTCAATAAGTGCAAGAAGGACAAGCAACTTACCAAATGATTCTGGTTTTTCAGTGATTGCAGCAGCAGCAGAAGCAGCAGCTGTACCTAAACCAATACCTGCACCTATGCCTGCTAATCCAACAGCTAAGCCAGCAGCGATAGCAATAAGTCCTGATGCTTCTTCTAGATTAATAGTCATTCCAGAATCAGCTCCTCCAGTTATAGCCATAACAGTTCGAGCAGCAGCAGCCATGCCAAATGCTATTACTATTACTTGAATAACGATAAAGATTTTTTTTGCTAATGATAATCGAATGATTGTTACCTCCAATTGGAAATTTTCATCTAACGTTTGTTTTATTTTTTCTAATGGTTTTTAATCTTTACTAAGATTCTTACACTAAGACAATTTTGTCTAGGATATCATTTATTGACCTTTTATGAATTTTTCCTAGGATAATTGTACGAAGGTTGCGTATCTCCAATTCCTTTAGATAAAAAAATGCAGGAAAGATACCGATATTGAAACTCGCTCCTCGGAAGAGAGAGTTAGCTTTATGGGCCAAGTGTTGATCAGCAAATCTATCGAAATCCTCAAGAGGAGCACGTTCTGCTTCAAGATTCTCAAGCAAGCGATTTGCTAAATCACTGAAAGACGTTTCATTTCTTATTAAGAGGAATGCTTCCTCTAAATCTTGGGTTGCAATTAGTCTATCTCGGAATTCAGTTCGTAAAGGACAGAATTTAGTTTCCATAATCCAATTCTTTACAATAGTGGGAGAAATATCGAAAGTTTTTGAGCGAAGTATTATTTCTAAGTTCTGAATACCAATTTTTGCAGAAAAGAATCCTTTTGTGCTGGTTTTATCTGACCCTTTTAATTTAGACATTTCTTTACAGAGAGAGCTATAGTAGTATTGGTCGACAGCAATAATCAATGGATATACAAGATCTAGGAATTTATATTCACCAATCACAGCATCTAAAGCAATTCGAAGTTTTTCATTTTCAAGTTTTAAGATTAGATCTTCGGCATTTGTTGATTTGTAAAGTTCTTCGCTTTGTCTATTCTCTACCTCGGAAAGGTTAAGTAACATACCCCGAGCATCTTCGTAACGATTGGCTCCATGAAGAGCTGAAAAAATTACTTTAATGTTGTTTAGAAAATATGAATTACTAAAAGCATCAATAAACCCTTTAGCTCTTTTTGGAATGAATTTACGATAAATGTTGTATTGATCTACAAAATTTTGAGTGAGTCGACGATCAATTTCAATTAAGTTAGGATATTCCTTGACCATTTCTGCTCCAATGATATCATCATATCGTGTTTGTGATAACATTTGACGCAAATTGGCAAAATCAGTTGCACTAGCAAGTAAATTATAATTTCCTGCTGTGAACAATTCCGTACGTTGAGCTCGCATATGAACATTTAACGAGCCGTAGTCTTGAGCATCTCGTAACATCGTCTTAAACTCACAAACGATTTATCTTGTTAAGATAGATAAAACATTTTCGGAAAGTTTCATCTTCTTTAGTTTGATTCTCTGAAATCTTAGTATATTTATAATTGTTTTTTCTTATCCTTTAACTAAAAATAGGAATTAGAGAAGAGCAACTTGTTTATTAAACTCGACAATTAACTCATCCAGTTTTGAGGCAACACTGTAAATAGTATTCCAATAATTCTCTTCTTCATACCATTGTTGATTTAATTCTTCAACACTTTTACCTTGTTGTTCCACCCAGGTAAAATACTTCAAGTGATGAATTCGTTGTTTCTCAGTGTATCTTAATTCTATCATACTATCTGTTTTGATTCCTTCGAGAGAACGATGATAATCTATTGCAGCATCGATTTCCTTGTATTTTCCAAATTTCTCTTCATATTCTTTCAATCTTGATTGATACATTGTCATAGAATCGGTAAAGACTGTCAAAAGTGTGTCCTTTCTTGTTAACTCATAGTACTTGGCAAATTTGATGGTCATTAATAGATTTGCAAGACTAGAAATTCCCAAAAGAGGTAGATTCGAGATGACTTTATTCGGTACACCCATTTTCTCTAGATACTTTTGACCAGCTTCTTCATTGAACAACCTCATGAGATTAATACAATCTTTATCATCAATTGCTATAACAAGATCCGTTTGTTTAACGTTGTGAATCCATGGAATGTGTTTATCACCAATACCTTCGATTTGATGATAGCCATAACCATTTAGAAGCATTGTAGGACATTGTAATGATTCCCCAGCAGCAGTTTTAGCAGACGGATAAATTTTCTTAAGATAATCAGCAGAACCGAGTGTTCCTGCTGAGCCAGTAGTTAAACAAGATCCACGAAACTTTGAACTCCCTAGCTCTTTATCTAAGACTTCTTTCATTGCAGGTCCTGTTACCTCATAATGCCAAAGTTGATTGCCAAATTCATCAAATTGATTGAAGATTTCAATCTCATCTCCCCTTTCTTGTTTGAGTTCTAAGCATTTATCAAAAATTTCCTTAACATTACTTTCTCCACCTGGAGTAGTAATTATCTCTCCTGCGACCGTTTTCAACCAATCAAATCTTTCTTGAGACATTTTTTCTGGTAAAATAGCTAAAGAATTACATGCTAAGAGAGTAGCGTTATATGCACCACCACGGCAATAATTGCCGGTAGATGGCCAAACAGCAATTTGTTTAGAGGGATTAAATTGACCGGTAACAAGTTTTGGAACTAAACATCCAAATGTTGCACCAACTTTATGAGAACCGGTAGGCATCCATTTGCCCACAAGTGCAAAAATTCTTGCTTCCACACCTGTTAGTTCAGATGGTAACTCAATATAATTAGGCAACTCATTAAATCCTCCACCCTTATCAACTGGTTCATTTTTCCAGGTTATTCGAAAGAGATTTCTCGGATGAACTTCCCACAAACTTAAGAGACTTAGTTCTTTCATGATTTTATTTGAGATTTTTTTTGGATTTCTTTGTTGTTCGAGAGTCGGAATAATGATATTTTGTTTTCTTGCTCGCTTGACTACTTGTTTTAGTACTTCTTCATTTATTGTTAAATCAATCAATATTATACCTCAGAAAATCTCAGTATTGATTAATTCTCTCAATCATCACTAATATTTTTATTGTGAAACAACTTTACTAGATAGTTAGTTATATCTCAGGATTCCAAGACAGAAATTAACGAGGTTAATTGTTGCCAGATAGTAATCAAATCAGCAAAGTAGAAAATCAAATCTTCACAAATGAAATCAAGAAATTTATTTTAAGTAATGGAGCTTCGATTGTTGGGATTGGAGATCTTACTGTTTTGAATGATTATAAGCATGATCCAGAAGTTCCAAGAGGATTTTCAAGAGCAATTTCAATGGGAATCAGATTATCAGACGAGATAATTAACAAGATAACAAAAGGGCCAACAAAGGCATACGCAGAACTTTATCGAAAAACAAATGATAAATTAAACAAAATTGCCACACAAACTGAAAAGCAATTAGAAAAAAATGGTTTTAAAACAATGAGAATTCCAGCATCACAAAGAGTTAATCATCAAAAACTATATGGAAAATTTCCTCATAAAACAGCAGCAATTTTAAGTGGTTTGGGATGGATTGGAAAAAGTGCTCTATTGATCTCTTTTGAACATGGACCAAGAGTTCGTTTTGCAACAATATTAACAAACGCCCCGCTAATTGCTGACAAAGCTCAAGAGACAAGCAACTGTGGATCATGCAAAATATGTGTTGAAGCCTGTCCCGCTGAAGCAATGACAGGAGAATTATGGTTTTTTGGAAATCCTAGAAGTAAAATATTCAATGCTCATGCTTGTCATAAGCATTTGAAAATTCAAGAACAAAGAGTTGGTGAAACTATTTGTGGAATTTGCATAGCTGTTTGTCCATTCGGAAAGAAAAAACAAAAGTAAATTGGCTAAATTTTCTTATCGATTAATGGAAACCAGCATTATTATTTTTATAATAGGAAATGCAATGAATATCTGGTTCATAACTATGAAAGACGGTAAAGATATCGCTGATTTTGCTGTAGATTACGGAACCAAGAAAGGAGCAAACTACATAGAAGCAAGATATGTAGACTCAAGAGATGAAGGTTACACCACTAGAAATGGAGCTCTTATAGGAGGAGGAATTGTTAATACTCAAGGTATAGCAATAAGAGTTCTAGCAGATGGTGGAATTGGCTTCTGTTCTACGGCTAAATTAGAGAAAGATCATGTGAAGAAAGCAATTGAACTTGCAATCAAAATGGCCAAAGCCAGTAAGAGAAAAGAACCGATCATATTCTCAGAAGAAGATGTTGTGAAAACCAAATGGTCAACACCAGTAAAACAAAACATTGCAGACATTTCTGATGAAGAAAAAATCAAGTTTGTATATGATCTTGATAAAACACTAGTTAGTCAAGATTACGGTGAAAGTTTGGTAACAAGAACACTAATGTTAAACTTGAATGATGTCAAGAAATACATTCACAACAGTGAAGGATCACAAATAGAATCAGAAAAATCGTTAATCTTCTTTTACACTTTCAATACTGCAAAAGGAACTTTAGGAACAGAACAACGATTTAATGGTATGGGCGGTTCAATGGGCTGGGAATGGTTTGAAGAAGAAAATATCGTGGAAAAAGTAATATGCAAAAGAGATGAAACTTGGAGTGATTGATGTTATTGTCAGTAGTGAAGTTGCAGGTATTATTGCACATGAAAACACTGGACATCCCTCTGAGGGTGATAGAATACTCGGTCGCGAAGGAGCACAAGCTGGAGAGTCATTTTACATAGATCTCTTAAAAGATCAAAAACTAGGAGAGATCAAGATTGGAAATGAATGCGTGAATCTCATAGATGATCCAACTCTTCCAGGCAGTGCAGGATTTTACTTATACGATGACGAATGTGTGAAAGCTCGACCAAGGTACTTGATTAAGAATGGAATAATCACTGAAGTACTGCTCAATAGAGAATTCGCATATAAATTTGAAACAAAATCAAACGCATCTTCAAGATCCATGGGTTACGATAGAGAACCATTAATACGAATGGCAAACACCTATTTCGGACCTGGAGATCATAACATAGAAGAGCTTTTTGAGGATGTCAAAAAGGGCATTTACATGAAAAGCTTCACAGAATGGAATATTGATGATCGAAGATTCCAAAGCAAATACGTTGGATTAGAAGCATATCTAATCAAAGATGGTATGCTAACTGAAAAGATGGTTAGAAGACCAATTCTCGAATTAACGACCTTTGGTTTGTATGGAAGTGTTGATGCAATAACTAAAGACGCTGAATTCCCCATGGGCCATTGTGGAAAGTCGGATCCCGGTCAAGGAGCACCTTGCTGGATGGGTGGAAGTCAAGTTAGAATGAGAAATATACGTCTTGGAGGAGAATAAAATGAGTAACAATTTTACAGAAAAAGCATTAGAAGTAGCACAGAAAGAAGGAGCAACCGAAGTTATTGCTCGATTAGTCGAAGGACCAAATTATCAAATTCGATTCTCAAATTCCAACATTGATATTTCTAAACAATGGGATCAAAGTATGTTAGAAGTCTTCATTGCGATTGGCAAACAAATAACTCAAGTAGATATCCAAGATCCTACAATTCCAAAAATAGAACAAATTGTTAAGCAAGCTACCAATTTTGTTAAAAGAATGCCTGATAGTCAGCTCTATGCTACAATGGAGTCAAAGAAGCATTCCTACAATGCAATTGATGGTTTGTATGATAAGACTATTGAGACTTTTCCTGAGAAAGCACCTGAGATGGTAAATATTGCTATAGAAAAAGCACTTGAAGTCGGTGCAAAAAGGGTTGCTGGTGTGCTTTATTTTGGAAAAACGAGGTCGGAATTACTAACAAGCTACGGAAATTCAGGTTCATACGATTCATCGTTCTATAGAATGACAATACGCTCATTCGTTGATTTTGAAAGTAGTGGTCAAGATGTAGTTGTTGGAAGAAATATGTCTGACATCGAAAAGAAACTTTCAGAAGCAGGCGAAAATGCTGGAAAACTCGCTAAAATGGCTGTTGGTGGAAAACAAGGCAAAGCAGGAAAATACGATTTGATTCTTAGTCCTACTGTTGGTGGTAATCTCTTTGGACAAATAACTGATGGAGCTAATCCCTTAATGCTCTTATTAAACATGAGTCCATTAGGAGACCACTTTGGTGAGCAAATAACACCTGAGAATTTTCATGTGGTAGATGATCCACATATAAGTGAAGGTTTAGGAAGCAAACCATTTGATGTGGAAGGAACTCCTACCAGTAAAACACCAATCATTCAAAATGGTGTCTTAGTTGGTTTGATTCACAACACAACTTCTGGAATAATGATGCAAGCTGAAAGTACTGGAAATTCAAATCTCACCAGTTTCTTTGGTTCTGGATCCAAGTTTCTCGCTCCTGAACCAACAAATATGGTTTATAGTAAAGGTGATTACTCCCTCGATGAAATCATTGCTGAATCCAAGAAACCAACAATCTATGTTACCAGCAATTGGTATACACGTTATACAAATATGTTAGAAGGAGAATTCTCAACCATACCTCGAGATGGAATGTTTCTTATTGAAGACGGGGAAATCAAAAAACCTGTCAGGAAGCTTCGAATCTCAGAGAACCTTCTCAAAATGAGTAAAAGAGTAGAAGCAATTGGTAAGGACCGCAAACAGATTTATTGGTGGGAAGTATATACACCGACATTTATTCCAACAATAAAAATAGCAGACTGCAATATCACTGCAGCTACTCAGTAATTTAGAAAAACCTCTCGAACTCGTAATAGAGTTTGAGAGAAAAACTTTTTTTCTTTTAATTGTATGCTGATAATTTAAATAAAGCATCTACATAAAGTTCATATAGATAAAAGAATTGATATGATTTTTTATGATGAAAAGAAGATGAGTATATGTCGAAAAAAACCAAATTTGTGTTTATCGTTGGTGGAGTCATGTCCGGTATTGGAAAAGGGATTGTGACTTCCAGTATAGGGAAAAATATTCAGATTCGTAAAGGAACAATTGATCTTATTAAAATTGATCCCTACCTAAACATCGATGCTGGTACCATGAATCCAATACAGCATGGTGAAGTATTTGTAACAGATGATGGGGGAGAAATAGATGTTGATTTTGGTCATTACGCTAGGATTCTAGGATTAAATATGAAGAAAAGTCAGAACATTACCACAGGTAAAGTTTATCGAGAGGTTATTAGAAAAGAACGAGCAGGAGATTATCTCGGGCAAACTGTACAAGTTATCCCTCATATTACAGATGAAATTAAGAAAAGAATTCGAGCGGTTGTTGAATTAAGAAATCCTGATGTTTTACTTATTGAAGTTGGTGGTACAGTTGGTGACATGGAGTCTCAGCCTTTTCTAGAAGCTATTCGGCAAATGATCATGGAGGAAAACAAAGAAGACACCTTGCTAGTTCATACAACATTTATCCCAGTTCCTGCCCATCTTGGTGAACCAAAAACAAAACCAACTCAACATTCAGTGAAAGAGCTAAGAAGCATTGGTTTGAATCCAACAATCATAGTGTGTAGAAGTCACAAAGTTTTAGACGAACAAACACAAGAAAAAGTAGCTTTATTCTGTAACGTACCGAAAGAAGCTGTCTTTACTTTACCAGACTTGGATACAGTATATTCAGCACCATACATGCTTGATCAACAAGGATTTGGTGAACTAGTATTCAAAGAACTTGATTTAAAGGGAGAAAAAGTCGATTGGAAAGAATGGAATGATTTAACTGAGCGTTACGAAAATCCAGAAGATTGTGTAAAAATTGCAATGGGTGGAAAATATACAACTATAATTGATTCATATATTTCTGTTAACGAGGCATTGAAGCATGCAGCTGCCTTTTTCAAATATGGAGTTAAAATCGATTGGATAGATACTGAAGAAATTGAACAAGATAAAGACAAAGTTAAAGTTGTGGAAGAATATGATGGGTTGTTAGTTCCCGGGGGATTCGGTTACAGAGGTACCGAAGGAAAAATCACGATGATCTGTCATGCACGTGAGAATAATATTCCTTTCTTAGGATTGTGTTTTGGATTTCAATTAGCTACTGTAGAATTTTCAAGAAATGTAGTTGGTGTTAAAGATGCATCCAGTTTTGAATTCACAATGAATGGTGAAGTAAAATCCAAAAATCTAGTTATCGATCTTTTACCAGAACAAAAAGGAGTTACAGATTTAGGAGGAACTATGAGATTAGGTGGCTTAAAAGTACTAATCAAGAAAGGGACAAACACACATAGACTTTACAAAAAGGATCTAATTGTAGAAAGACATAGACATAGATTCGAAGTAAATCCAGAGTTCATAGAACGAATTGAGAAAAAAGGTCTTGTTTTTGCAGGAACATCTGAAGATGGACGAAGAATGGAGATTTTTGAATTACCAGGACATAGATTCTTCCAAGCATCACAATTTCATCCTGAATTTACTTCACTTCCTTGGAATCCAAATCCTTTGTTCAGAGGTTTCATAGAAGCAGCAATAGAAAGGAAGAAGGAAAGACTCAAAACCTAGTACCATTTGAGAAACAGAATAAAGAAATCCAAAAAGAAATTGGAAAAATTATATCTTGAAAATTACTGTATCAACTTTTGTACTGCAAATCTTTCGAACACCATGCATTCCCGGTTCATAACGAGAAACCAAAAGCTTTGCATTTTCAAGAATTTTAATTTGAGCACTAATATTTGCTTCTGTTTGATTTAATAAACCCGCAATACGGCTTACGTCAATGTCTTTTTCAGAGGTCAGCCTAAGAATTCGCACCCGTGTTTTGGATGAAAGTGCTTTTGCGACTAGGTTGATATCGTCACTATCTACATCTAAAGTTTCTTTTGACATGTCAATACCTCTTCCATTAAGAAGTTCGGAGTACTACTACAATTAATACAATAAATAAAAGTTTCTGTGAATTTTTTAATGATTGTTTTATGAAAAAAAAGTGTTGAATGATATAAAACCTTTTTTATTAAAGGCGAAGAAGAACAAATTACTTAAAACAATGGATAGACTTTATCCATAAATAGAAAATTTGCATTGAAAAAAACTTACAGCAAATATAAGTGATGATTCATGTCAAAAGCAGCTGAGTATTTACTTGAATTAGAGAAGAATGATTTCCGGTTATTAACAGCTGTAGAAGTGGGAATGCGGACAGCTGAGTATGTATCAGTGGATTCTATGGTTGAATTTAGTAAGCTCAGACCTGATCAAGTCATTAAAAGACTGGATAATCTTCATTATAGGGATCTTCTTCATCGTTGGAAGGGTCAATTCACAGGTTATCAATTGACACATCATGGTTACGATGTTCTAGCATTTCGAGCATTATCAGAAAGAGACACAATTATTGCAATAGGTAGAGAATTAGGGAAAGGAAAAGAATCCGATGTTTTTCTTGCTTATGATGAAGAACAAAAAACTTTGGTAGCAAAAATCCATCGAGTTGGTCGACCTAGTTTTCAAAGAAGTAAAAAACTTAGAGGATATCTAGGGTCAAAAGGACACATTAATTGGTTATATAAATCAAGATTATCAGCAGAAAGAGAACTGCTTGGATTAAAAATCGCTAACAAAATAAAACTAAAAGCTCCAAAAGCTATTGATGGTAACCGTCACATAGTAATTATGGAGTTTTTCGAAGGAACAGAACTAATGAATATTGGATTGAAAAATCCTTTGAAAATTTTTAATGGAATAATTTCCGAAATCAGAAAGTTATTTGTTAAGGGAAAAATTATTCATGGAGATCTTTCGGAATATAATGTCCTAATCACTCCAAAAGAAGATTTTCTGATAATTGATTTTCCACAATACGAGTCTGCTGAACATGTTAATGCTGGGGAATTACTTTATCGAGACATAAATAATATCTGCAAGTATTTTAAACGAAAATTCAAAGTGGAGTCTGACCCACAAACCATCACAGAAGTTATTATGGAAGAATATGAAAAACAAAAACTCTGATTCATTTGTTTTATGTTTTTCGGAAAAAAACTTTTGTAAGACTGTGTATTAACATCACTGGTAAATGAAAAAATAAAGGTGTCACAAATGGGTTGGTTTTTTAGTCAAGCAATAAATGAGGTCCTTCAGAAACTCCCTAATTGGTTAATAGTTATTTTTCAAGGAATAACATTCTTGGGTGATCCTATTATCTACATTGTTATTTTAGCTGTTGGTTTCTGGATTTACAAAAAGAGGGATGCAATAATTGCTATGTATGTTTTGTTAACATCTGTTTTTCTGAATTTCTTCCTTAAAACCCTAATACAGAAACCCAGACCTACGGAATCAATTCGGATTATCGAAGAGGACGGTTTTAGTACTCCCTCTGGTCATGCTCAAAATTCAACAGCAGTTTATGGATGGATTATGCTTTACTTTAAGAAAATCTGGTTGTATATTGTTACTCCAATTTTAGTTTTTTTAATTTGTCTTTCACGAGTAGTTTTAGGAGTTCATTACATTGGCGATGTGATTATTGGATTTCTCATTGGTGCTGTTATATTGATTGCTTTATATTTCCTCATGCCATATATACTCAAGTGGATGGAAAATTGGTCTGATAGAAGAAAAATTATTGTAGGTGAAGCATATGGAGTTGCTGTTTTTATCATAACCTTTACTCAAGGTTTATTTGGTAACTGGGATCCAGATCATGTAACAAATCCAGTTCTTGTGGATAATACAGCACAAATAGTGTCTGCGTTAATTCTCATACCAGTTTTAGTCTGGTTTGAATCAAAATTTATCAAAATGAAGAATGAGAATATTGATTGGTCTTCCAAACTTCTCCGGGCAATCGTAGGGTTAGTAGTTTTAATTGGAGCCTATTTTGGTTTTGCTTTGCTTTTTGATTTAATTGATACCACAGAATTAGCATTTATGGCAAAGTATTCAGTTGATTATTTGCTTAGATTTATCCGATATTCCATTCTTATGGTCTTAGCAGTTTTATTATTACCCCTATTATTTGCTCGAGTAAAATTATTCTCTAAAGAAAAAGAAGTTGCTCAGACAGTAAAGTCAACAGAAAAAAGTGCTAAAACTTAGATTATTTTTTAGCTCTTTTTCTTTCAACTATCTCATTAATTTCTTCATTTGATGCACCTAATGCATAATCTAAAATTTCTGTAAAAAAGAAGGTTGGCAAATAACTATTAGAGTACACACTTTGATGCACAGTAAAATTCATACTACAATTCCCACAACCCAATATCAGTGCATCAGCCTTATGGTTAATTAATGACTTAATTCTCTTTTTGGCAATTTTATACGCTAATTCTTCATCATACTGCAACATCGAAGAACCACAACAGAATGTCTCAAAGGGATACTTGATCGTAGTGACTGAAGTCAAGGTTAAGAGATTTCTCAATAAATCAGCTCCATGTATTGCAGATGGAGAGTATTTCGAAGGTCGTATTACTTGACATGGTACTTGTGTTGCTACTTTCAGAAAGTTTAGATTCTGCATTTGTTTTTGTTTTCTCAATGCCAGTATTTTAGATTGCATTTCTTCTTTTAGAAGAAATTCAGATAGATGTTCAACTATTATTTCTCCTGAGTAAACCAATGAGACTTTAGCCAAGTATTTGTTAACAAGTTTGAGTTTTTCCTTGCTATCTGAAAGAATCTGATTTCCTCTCCTTAAATTACCAGAACAACCTCCACATAGACTAACAATTTTCTTATAACCATATTTCTCTGCGATTGCAAGATTATAAGCAGTAATAGTCAACCAAAGCTCTTCTGATTGCGATTCAGTCATAATTGATCCACAACATGAAAATGGCAAATCTTGATACTTTACGCATAGTTTGTCTAGTAATTGTCTTGCTGATAATTCATAATTTGGAACTCTATATGGAATTAAGCAGCCTAGGAATAATGCAATTTCTTCTTTCTCTTTTCTGAGGAATTCTGGTTTTGATTCAAAAACTATCTTGGTTTGATCCTTTTCTAATTCTCCCATAATACCATTGATAAGATATTTAAAACTCATTAGCTCTGGTAACGGTAATTTAGGCAAACCATAATCATGTCTAAATTCTCGTATCGATTTATTCAGATCAAACAAAAAACCATATTTCTTTAGGTTCTCGAGAGGTTCTCTCATCCTTGTTGTTTTTTGTTCATGAGTTCTTCTCTGGTCAATTGCATATTGTCTTGGGGAATTATCTATGCAAATATCTTCACAATAAAAGCATGAAGTGCAGTACCACATATCACCCTCGTCTCGAGTTATCGGAATAGCTCCTTCACTCTTATCAGCTACCGTGACTGGGCATGCTTTGCATTTGTAAAAATCGTCGCATTCTTCGTATGGCATAACAATCAATGACTAATTCTAAATGCCTATCATGTATAATAATTTCTGTTTCTAAGCAATAACAAAATTTCAAAAATCCTTACTTTGTAAAGTTGAATTAAAGTTTTCCGAGTTCGGTTTCCGATGAAAGTATTTGGTTTAGTTCATTACATAATTCTAAATTTATAGCATTCTCAGCATCGGATAAGTAGAGTGTTAAGCATTCTTTCACTGTATCAATTTCAGGCAAATAGGTTTTCCCAAAAGTAATGGCAGCTGTTAATTGCTCTCCTCCCTCATGTACGTAAGCATTTTCTGCAATTTTCACATAACCAGCAGTTCGTAGTAATTTATCGAAAAGTGTTTCAAATTTCTTTGGCTTTGAAATAAAGCAGGTGATTATCATAGGAAATCGAATAGTGCTCAATCTCGTATCACTTTCCCTAGTATTCGTTATTAATATGGTATTTTGGATTAAATTTGTTTCTAGGATAAAACATTGGTTTCAATGGATAATGGTTACTGGGCATCCAAAAAGTAAAAAGATAAGAAGCACCTTGTCCATTAATGGATTGAGCTATTCGGTGTAAAAATTATGAAGCAAATCCAAGTTACAGTTCCAGCAGGAGATGGGAATGAATTAGTGAAAAGCTTAGATGAAGTTGTTTCTCCCTCTCAAATCACTCATGTTAAAGGCAGTGATTTCAGCTTAATTTTGATTACTGTATCCCCTAATAGAACTGGTTTTGTGTTGGATCATCTTATAGATTTAGGGATTGGAAGAGTAAAAGGTAGAATATCCATCACAGATGTTGAAGCAACTATTCCGAGGATTAGACCTAGAAAACAGGATCGATTCCTCAGAAGAATATCGATTGAGGAATTGGAAGAAAATGTTTCATCCTTAACAAAAATGAACTTTAATTTTATTTCCTGGACAATTTTATCCTCAATACTTGCAGCATTAGGACTTGTTGGAGATGATAATGTAACGCTAATTGCTTCTATGATTATTGCTCCATTAATGGGTCCCTTAGTAGCTCTAGCATTTGGGGCTGTAACTTCTAACCAAAAAATTCTACGGGAAGGAGTTATTACTTCTAGTGTTGGCATTCTAATTACTATAACAATTGGTATAATAATTGGTTCATTTTATAGATTTACTTTATCCGAGCCTAGCACTTTTATCATTGCTCGTGGGGAACCAAATGTTGTAAATCTAGTAATTGCCATTGCATCTGGTTTAACTGCAGGAATTTGTTTTGTAAGCGGAACTTCACTTGCCTTAGTGGGTGTTGCTGCTGCAGCTGCTCTTTTACCTGTTTCTGTTAATATTGGAATAGCACTTGTTTTAGCTGAATGGCAAATTGCTTTAGGAAGTCTAGTATTATTCATTACTAATGTTATATGCGTAATTCTTGGTTGTATGGTTGTTTTTTGGATCAGAAAAGTGGAACCACCTCAAGCAGTGAAAAAAGTCAAAGCAAGAAGAACATTACGAAATCAAATCATAGCATTTGTTTTAGTCCTGTTAGTAGTGGCATTTCCAATTGTCCAAACTTCTGTGCAAATCATACGGAAATGGCGTTATCAAACATTTGCAAATGAAGCTATGAATGATTATATTCGTCCCTTGGATGGTGTCATTTATCCTCCGGAAGTAGTTGATGTTATTATTGGTGGTGGGATTTTTGGCGGTTACACAGTAGATATAACAATCCGCATATTTTCAACAAAAGAACTGCCTAATTCAACGTATACAAATCTGAAAATTTCAATTGAAGGAAGAGCTAATCATGGCATACGGACGCTGAAACTCGAAGTAGTATTAATTCAAAGTTTTGACACAAGTATGTCTCCACGATACGTTTTACCATATAATTGTGCACCACTGCTAAATTTGTATAAGCTTATCAACTAATCAAAAAGAATAAGTTAGTCCTATGAAACACCTTCAACGGAAAGATTATACCGTTTTAATAACACTGCAATTTCTTCAAGTTCTGTGACAGTTTTAGAAGTCAGTTTCTTCTTATATAAATGGGAGTTTAAATTAGCTGCTGCACGATTAATTTCATGCTTTCTCCAAATAGACATCTCAGGATCAGCTAAGAGAGAATAAAGTATTTTCTTTTTCTTATCAGCAATTAAGAAAACATCTCGATGCATAATTTCCTTACCAATTAATTCCTTAATTACCCCTTTATCAGTGACTGTGAAAACTCTTGGAAGGACCCCTTGAAAAAGCATATTCATCTTTCTGTAAACGTTGCTGAGGTTATTAGGGTGTAAATCCTTATCATAATTTATCTCTCGAGAGATAATATTGAAGTATGGTTCAATTAATCCATAGGAATCCAAAATCAACCTTGTATGTTCGACATTGTAAATTAAAAATAAAACACAAAAACGACCGAAGGTTCTAATTCTATGATCGGTGGAATCTTCCGCTTTAACAACAAAAGATATTGCAAGTGCTTTTAGGGTAGCTCTATCTTTAATCGGGAAAGGACCAAATTGTTGTATAGTTGATCTCCTTTCCTCATCATCATTTATATCCTCAATGGCATCAAGGGGATTATCTAATCCAATAACTGTCATGCCTTTTATGGCTAAAATCATTGCTTCGTCATCAGCTAATTCTGTGTTATTAAAAACAGTATCAGGACCACTATCAGCAAAGGATGAAACTATAATACCAACTAGTTTTGGATCGTACTGCCCATCTATATCCATTTTTTCTATACTCCGATGATTTAAGATTCGAGAACCGACGTAAATTGCTATGATAATATTACATATTCTGTAGCTAGGGTTTATATTCCTTTTCAATGGAACATAAAAGAGAATTCTTGAAAAGACAGCAAAATTCGGGTTATTTTTTATTTTTACATAAAAAAATCTCTTGTTTGTAATTGCCACAACAATAATTCTTTAAATTTGATTAACAGAATATTATGAAGGCAAGAAGCAATCTCTCAGGAGTAACTGTTGATTGCTAAACCACAATCAATTGAGTGAATAATGATAATTAATCACAAGAAAATTGAGAAATACGGATGGTTATTAAAGAATGAAAATGATCCTAAAAAGAAAGAATGCAGTCTCACCAGTTATTGCAACAATTCTTTTAATTGCATTAACTGTAACTGCTGCAGCAATCGTATATTTTGTTGTTGTACCATTATTACAGTCTAATCCAGTTTTAGCATACACAGAACACGGCAAAGTTGCTGGAACAAGCAACAAATACGAAGTTACAATAGTGAACAATGGGGGCGCTGATGCAAATCTTGCAGGTTTAACCGCCTTTACATTTACAAATACTACTGATGATTATAATCCAGCACATGTTTATTATTCAATATCAACGGAAGTTACAACGTGGCCATATGTTGTAGCACAAGGCGAAACAGTGATAATTCATTCGATTTCACTTTTACCTATTAAGAATGATTTATTCATTCTTTTCTTCTTTTTCTTACAATTAAAATCCCAAAGGTGTTTTGATTTAATTAAGTGAATATTTAATTAGTGGTTTGTTTTATTAAACTGATGAAAAATTTATTTACATTTATATACTCATACAACCTATATCTACACAAGTAAAAGTTCTAAATGAAAATTCGTCTTTTCCATTAGTAAAAGGACTTGAAAAACAAAGACTTTTACAGTTGTTATATACTCAATTTATTTAAGAGGGGAAA
>JABLTI010000095.1 GCA_013166835.1 Promethearchaeati archaeon
AATTGCTCTTGCAGCCATTTGGACGTATTCAACTAGACAGGCTGTTTTTATCATTAAAATATACAAGTTCTTTTTTTCAACCTGACATTTCTCTGCGAGATACTGAATCACTTCTTCATTTGGTAATTGATCAGATTCTATACAAAGAATAGCTTTGTCAGTCTCATCTTTGTAATCTAACAATTTATAGATCTTTGATGGTTTTAGAGCTAAAGCTCGTCCAGGTCCACAGGTCATTCCAAAGAAATCGCTTTTGTTTATGTTCCAGCTCGCAGCTTGACAACCCAAGGTAGATAATACTGGGTAAGAAGTATCTACTTGAACCGTTAGTAGAGAATTATCGTCTGATATTGGAAGTTTTAATTGAACCTTCGCTAAACCGCCTAAACTGATTTTTGAGAATAATAATCCAGCAGAGAAACTCCCTTCGGTGTTTATTCCACAATCAATTATTGTTGCTTCAGCTATTTTTTCAACCTTAACTTTTAGCTTTTCAGCGTGTTCTATCATTTTTTCTACAAATGGTATTGTTTCTTTTGCAAGAGAAATGGTCATTTTTACTCTACCTACTAACTTCAAATCTTAATTGTTTTTCAATCCTAGTCCTATACCAGAATATTTGATTCCTTCTTTCAAGAATTTTTCCGGTTCATAAATTCTTCTACCATCAATTAAAATAGGATTTTTCATTGACTTGAAATCTTTAGGTTCTAGACTCTTAAATTCCGCCCATTCTGTTATGAGCATACAAATATCAGAATCCTTCAAGGCATCCTGTATGGAATTAGCGTAAATTATTTTATCACCAATCCATTGTTCCTTCTTAGCTTCGCTCATCGCTTTCGGGTCGTAGGCAATAATTTTGGCGTTTTTAGATAGTAATTGGTCAACTATCTTGATTGAAGGAGCACTACGCATATCATCTGTCTCTGGTTTAAAGGAAAGACCTAGAATACAAACCACTTTCCCAGAAAGAGTCTCGAGTTTTTCTTCAGCTAATTCAACCATACGTTTCGCTTGATGAGTATTTACATCTATTACACTTTTCAAGATCTTTGGTTCATAATCTACGTCTTTCGCAAATTTCATAATTGCTCGAACATCTTTAGGAAAACATGACCCGCCAAAACCAGCACCAGCTCGTAAGAAGCGCGGATTAATTCTGAAATCAAGACCTATGCCTTTCGCAATATTATTGATATCTACACCCTCAATTCGTTCAGAAATATTAGCGAATTCGTTTATGAAAGAAATTTTTGTGGCGAGAAATGAATTATTAGCATACTTTATGCATTCTGCGGTTTCTAAGGAAAATCGAAGAATTTCAGGACACTGAACTTGCTTGCTATAAATTGCTTCCCAATTTTTTGTATATTCATCTGCTTTTTCACTATAGAGAAATCGGAAAATTCCTTCAAGTATTTCTCCCGATTTCTTATCATGTTCACCAATTACAATTCTATCAGGATAAACAGTGTCATGAACGCTTTGCCCCTCACGTAAAAACTCTGGGCTCATGCATAAACCAAATCCCACACCAGCTTTCATACCTGATTCTTCTTCAATAGTTTTTTTGATGAGATTTCGTGTTGTTCCAGGAACAATTGTAGATTTCGCAATTACCAAATGATATTCATTTTTCTCTTTGATTGCACGACCAATATCCCTCGCACTTTGTTCGATGTATTGAAGATCACAGCTTCCATCTTCTTGAGAGGGAGTGCCAACACAGATAAATGTTACATCACTCGATTTTATAGATTCAGCAATATCAGTAGTAGCTGTTAATGTTTTTTTCTTGAGAACAACTCTTTGAATTAAGGAGGGAAGATGAGGTTCGAAAAAGAATGTTTCTCCTTTGTTCACTGTATCAACCTTTTCTTGATCAATATCAAGAGTTACCACACTAAATCCTTTATCTGCGAATACTGCTGCTGTAATAAGTCCTACAAAACCTGTTCCAGTTATGGTGATTTTTACTTTAGAGTTCATTGCAATTCTCTACTCCGGGAATTTTCATTTTAAATAGCTAAAATTATGATTTTCTTAGGGGGTTCTATTTGTGTTTAATTTGTATCTATATATAGAAAAGCTTTGGGGATATACTTGAGAACTTTGTTATGGTATTTTGCAAGTTCTCTTTGGCAGGTCATTTGAAATGAAAGAAGTGAATATTAATTACCCCCTTTCCCAAATCCAATACACAAAACCACAACGAAAAAAACTCAAAGAAAGACTGAATTTCGGAATTATGTATCAACACCCACGAATCTATGATTTCACTATCTGGTTAAATGATCCGAGTGGATTAATACCTAAAACAATAGCTAATAGTATTGAAGGCAATTCCGTTTTAGATTTAGGGTGCGGAACAGCTAGGGTGCAAAACTTTCTACCAAAAAATGTGCAATATATTGGAATCGATTTAAATGAAGATTTTCTTGTGTTTGCAGACAAGAAAAACAAGGGCATCTTTTACAAGCGAGATGTTACAGGGGATCTATCTGATTTAAAAGCCAATACTGTTGTACTGGCTGACATCTTACATCATGTTACCCCAAATCATCAAAAACTAATAGAGAATGCCATAAACTGTGCCCAGAAAAAAGTCATCATTTCTGCCTGCTATGAAAAAGAGGAGGGTCCTTTTAAACAAATTTCTGAATTTATTGGTAGAAGAATCATTGATAATGACGGATTAAATGAGCAACGAGAAGGAGCTGGCTGGTTAAAGTTGGATGAGTTATTACAGTTCTTAGTGAATAATGGTGCGACAAATTTCCAAAAAGTGTTGTCCCACATCCATTGTGAAATTAACGTATGAAGCATGAAAGGAGAATCGTAAACAAATGAACGTAAATAGTAGTAAAGTTGAGGTTAGTCTGGAATATAAGCAAACCTCTCAGATAGAAGAATTAGAAAAGAGTATTGTAGAGAATGGGGATAGTAGTTCGTTAGTTAAGAAACTCGCTGATGTTCATTTTAAAGAAGGAAATTATCTTAGAGCTTTGAGTTGTTATTTGAAGTTATTATCTTTTGATCCAGAAAATGCTAGAGTCTGGAATAAATTAGCTGTTATTTTTATAAAATTAGAGGAACACAAATCAGCCATAGAACTCTCTAGAATTGCTCACAGATTAATTTGTAAGGAAATGAATGATGAGTGTTAATTAGTTTTCTTTTAGTAGAGCTTCTCCTTGTAATTGATCCTCACAAAAGCTATTTTCCGAATGTAAGAAAAGGTAAAAAATAGGGTAATTTGTCAATAATAGGTAGGTGTTACTCCAATGCCTCCTAAAGACGATGACCTAAAACTTTTCTCTGATGCAGAAGAAGGAAAAATAGACGAACTTCGATTAGAATTACACAAAGAGGAAAGAAAAACAAGACCTCCACCAGCTATGTGGAAAATAGTTGTTATTATGATTAGTATTGCATTAGTTTTAGCTGCCCTTGCTATTGGACTTGCTAAAATAATTGACAATGCAGATAGTGGTGGTACTAGAGACTTTTCTGATTGGGTAGGAATAATGTTCCTGATACTTTTAGGATTGGCAATCTTTTCAGGTTCAATAATAGGTGCGTGGGGTGGACAAAGAAATATACCTATCCGAATTGTATCTCCAGGTGATGCATCAGTTATTGGTACTGGAGTGTTTGTTTCCGGATACGTTATTGAAGATTGTATTGATAACGAAATAGAACTAACTATTTACGGAAAAACGAAAGAAGTCATCTATGAGCAAACAATACCAATTAATGAAGATGGTTTATTCTACTCTGAATTATCAGAGGCTTTTACTGATATTAAGAAAACCGAGAACGTTTCTCTAGAAGCATGGATTGTTTCCGCTAAATCAACAGAATTAAAATTTGTTAGAAGGAAGAAAAAACTTGATGAATTAAATGTAAAAAAATATGGTTTAAAGATTGGATCGCTACAATTCTTTCCAATTATCTACAAGGATTTTTCTGATAAAGCAAAAGCTCTTTTCGATCCTAAAAGAAAAGAAAAAGGATACATTGAGAAAGTTAAGATGGAAGGTGGCAGGACAACAAATATTTTCTTCCCAGAAAAAGATAAAGATGACAAATACGTTCCCTTTTCCTTTGAGAAAATTGCAGAAATGCGTCAAAATGCTATATATTTTGATATTAAACGAAGGAGAAGAGGATATTATAGTTTAATATTCCTAGCCATGGCAATTCTCTTTGCACTCTATCCTTTGATTGATGTATTTCTTTCTTAGACTAGAATGCCTAGAAAACTTTATCTTTAGTTGGTTTTCTTTTAGAAACAGAGGATGAACAAATGAAGTATAATTTGCAGTTTAGTTTTAAATTGCGAGGAAAATTCCCTCAAAATGCTCCTGAGAAAATCGAAGGATGGTTAGAGGAGCTAAAACAAATGCTCGAAAAGGGTATAAATGAAAAAGATCTAAAAGAAATCTCTCGAGTTAAAAAGTGGGAGATAACTTCAACTTCTAAAAAAGAAGATGAATTTGTTATTTCGGTTTCAAGTGGAGGTGTGCTTCCACCTCATCATGCTTTACTTAGGATGAGAAAGTTTTTCAGTGGAAAGTTTGGAAAAGAATTCAAATTAGGGGTTAGTGGGATAGAGATTAAATCTTATAAAATTGATGTTGATATTCCTCGTAAACCGGAAAAAGAATTTTCACTCCCATTTGCTTCATCTATTAAATTCAGTGATAAAGTAGCAAAAGTCACATTGGATAAAGATATCCCAATTGATTTTATTGAAAAAGGTGCTATTGACCGACTTGTCAAGCTTGTAAGGAATAAGGTTCTAGAGGAATTCATTAGGGGTAAAGATGAACACCACCTCGTTATTTGGTCAAGTGAGGAAAAAACACCAAAAGTCAAAACAAATCCAACTGATATCATGATAAAGAATGGTTGGATCCAAAGAACTAATTATCGAAATCAATGGATTTTCGGACCAGCCATAACAGCAGTGACTGAGGCACTAAAGGAAATTATGGTTGATGTTTTGTACAAACCACTTGGCTTCAAGAATATGATTTTCCCAAAGGTTGTTCCCTGGGACGTTTGGAAGAAAAGTGGACACCTTTCAGGATTATATCAAGGGGGATTTGAGCCTTACTTTGTTTGTACTCCAAAAACACAAGATGCTGAATTTTGGGAAGAAATTGCTGATTATTATCGAATAACTTTGGATATTGAACCGGAAAAAGTCATGGAAAAACTACGACCTCCTATTGGTGGATTAAGTTATGCCCAATGCCCGCCATTCTATTCATATCTTCAAGGAAAAACAATTTCAGATGATAGTTTTCCATTATTAATCTATGATTGGTCGGGTCCAACATATAGATATGAAAGTGGAGCAGCACATGGTTTTGAAAGAGTTGATGAACTTCACAGAATAGAAACCATAGTTATTGGATTCCCTGATCAAGTCAAAAAAGCAGCTCAAGATCTTCGAATAGGTTTTAGGAAGATAATTGGAGATATTTTAGATTTAGAATATCGGGAAGCTTGGGTTACTCCCTGGTGGATTTCCCAAGAAGGATCAGCTGATCAAGAAAATGGAAAAACTGTTGAATTACCAAAATTCGATCAAATTGGCACAATAGATATTGAAATCTATATGCCTTATAGAGGTTCACGAGAATCAAGTGAGTGGCTGGAAACTCAGAATGTTTCAATTTTAGGAAACAAATATGCAAAGAGTTTCACAGTGAAATCACAATCAGGAAAAGAATTATGGTCGAATTGTTGTGGTGGAAGCTTTGAACGCTTCATTTCAGCTTTTGTTGCACAGAAAGGTGTAGATCCGAAAAACTGGCCAGAGAAATTCCTAAAATATATCGATGAGCTCCCCAGTGGACCCACGTTTATGTAAGAATGATTCTTTGTAGGTATTTGCTATGACTGATAAGATAAAAGGCTTGAAACTTCTCAAGAAAATAAAACCTACAAAAAGAATATGCATAATGGGTATAGGTAATTATGACCGCGCAGACGATTATGTTGGAAGTGCAGTCATTGAATCACTTGAACAGAAAACCTTCCCAGAGAATATAAAATTAATCAATGCAGGTCCTGTACCAGAAGCTGTTACAGCAGTCATTAAACGTTTTGTGCCGGATTATCTTATTATAATTGATGCAGCACAAATGGAAGAGGAGCCTGGAACAATAAGAATTTTTTCTGAGAAAAATGTTGATTCTGCGTATATGATAACACCGCACAAAGTTTCCATGAAAATGTACACACAATATCTAACTCATTTTCTTACAAAACTGAAAACAATATTCATTGGTATTGAACCACAATCTTTGCGATACGATGAAGGTATGACCGAGAATGTGAAATTAAGTGCTGATTTTCTTAGGAAGATGTTGGAAGACAAGTTTCTGAGGAAGTAAAGTGGCTCAAGATATAGGTCCTAAAAGAGAGCTTCTAATTGAGTTATTAATTGATAAGATACCAAAAGAACTACATATTCATATTCCACACCGTTGGTGGTTTATCGGAGATGTTTTAATTACAACAATTCCTGAAAAGCTCAAACAATATCGGAGTGCGGTTGGTGAAGCATTTCTACAACTCGAACCAAAGAGAGCGAGAACAGCTCTTGGAAAAACAGGTCCAACGAGAGGAATTACAAGAGAACCAAGTTTTGATTATTTAGCTGGAGATAAGAACACTGAAACAATTCACAAGGAATTAGGTTGTTTCTTCAAATTAGATGCAGCAAAGCTAACCTTTTCTCCCGGCAATCACTTTGAAAGAGAAAGAATGCTGAATGTTGTGAAAAGTAATGAATTTATTATAGACATGTTTAGTTGTGTTGGCAATTTATCATTACCTCTTGCTGTTCACAAATCTCCAAAGCAAGTCATTGCAGCTGAAATTAATTCATTGGCATTCAAATATCTCGAGGAAAACATACAACTCAACAAGGTTTCAAACGTGATGAAAGCAATTGAAGGAGATAATCGAGTTATTTTAAAAGATTATGAAGGGAAAGCTGATCGAGTTATTGCCGGTTATTTACATAGTGATGAAGAACAAATCAGACAAGCTGTAAGATTATGCAATAATAATAGTATTTTCCACTATCATATAGCAATAACTAGGAAGAAAGAAAAGCAAGCAGATGTGATGACGGATATTAAAAGATTGATTGAATCAGAAGGAAGGATTTGTTCAAGAATGATTCGTAAACGAGTGAAAAAATACGCTCCAGGCGTAGAGCACATCGTTTTAGATATTGAAATTGACTAATGAACAAAATTATATAATATACAAATTCTTACGATTAATACTGGAGATATTTTCGTTGAATAAGAAAGTAGATGTGAAAACACCCGACCCATGGACTTTGCGACAGCTTAAGGTTGTTGCAGAATATCAATTCGGGAAAAAATTTGATAAGATTTTAGCTCCAAATGACATATTAGTAACGTTTTCGAAAAACACTGACCGAGTAAGAGAGATAATTTTAAAGGGAGAACGTCTTGCGACAGTTAGACCAACAGATGGACTATTTTCCATAGGTCTTGCAGGGGCACAAAGAATTATTGATAATACTAAGTTGCCAAAAAGACGTGTAGTTGTTCAATCTGATATTAGTGAATTTATTGCAGATGGAAGAAATGTCTTTGCAAAACATGTAGTAAAAGTTGATCCAGAAATATTGCCAGAAGATGAAGTAGTAATTGTTTCTGAAGAAGATAAATTATTAGCAGTTGGTAGAGCTAAACTTTCAGCGGAATATATGCTCGCCTTTCAAAAAGGAATAGCAGTAAAAGTACGTCATGGAATTAAAAAACAAAAGAAATCATGATTGAAAAAATTCTGTAATGGTTTTTTGTAAAGGATCTTGTTTTGTAAAATTTGAAACCCTAACTGCAACTTTTCTTATTGGTGCATTATTATGTGCATGTTTAACTTCATCTAAAATTTCGTAAACAGTGGTTTTAATTCGCTCTTTATCATCATTCGCTGCTAAAAATGAGCGACTACGATTAATGTTTTGGAAATTGTCTTGTAAACGTACTGCCAGCGTTACTGTTTTGTATTTGAAATTCTTTTTCACTAATCGATTATGAACACTATCTATTAATTTAGGCAAGATTTTTTCTGGTGTTACATGTTCCCCATCATCCATCTGTCCCCAGAAAGTTCTACCATTACTTATGGATTTCGCTCCATAGGTATTAATTGGTTTTATGATGGTTCGTCCTCTTCCTGAAATAATTCGATAAAAGAACTTCCCTAAATCCCCAAACTTTCTTAGCATTTCCACTTCATCACCCACTGCTATTATTTGTCCAATGGTTTCGATTCCGTGCCTTCTTTTTAAACTCTCTGTGGTTTTAGGTCCAATACCACTCATTTTTCTTACAGATAAAGGTGTTAAAAATTCTATGATTTTTTCAGGAGGAACATATTTGATACCATCAGGTTTTGCTTCTCCAGTAGCTATTTTTGCTATAGTTGTATTCAGACCAATTCCTATAGAACTATTGATTTGTTCTGCTTCATAGATTTCTGTTTTCATTTGTTTAGCAAGTGGTAATGGATTACCATCATAATCATTTTCCACTTCAGAAGTTAAATTAAGATAAGCTTCATCAATTGAGGCTACTCTAATTTCATCAGTATACAATGAAAGAATAGACATAATGTTATCAGAAACATCTCTGTAAAGAGAATGATGTCGACTAGTACACATTAAATCCGGGCAAAGATCAAGTGCTTTGTTAATAGGCATACCAGCATGTAATCCGAATTTCCTTGCAATATAATTACAAGAAGTGACTACTCCACGTCTTGTTTCTCTGTTTCCACCAACAGCAACGGGTTTTCCTGCTAACTCAGGATCCTCTCTTATTTCCACAGCTGCAAAAAAACAATCTAAATCAACATGAAATAGATATTGTCCTACTCTTTGAGGAGTTTTCTTGGTTACTTTAGGAAGCTGGAGGAAAACCATAAGATAGCTGTTAGTTATTCTGAAAAATAAGTTATATCCAGAGATAGACGAAAGTATTTCTCATCAATCAGGAAAAACTGGTTTACCATAAAACAACTCTGTTTCATATGTGAATTGTACTTGATCATTCTCTTGATGCTTTTCATATAATGCTTTTAAACCATCCAGTAACAATTGGTAGCCAACCTGATCCTTTTTCGGAGTATAAGAAGAGGATAATAACCTGCCTTTCAAACCATCAAAATTAAAGATTTGAAAATTATTGCAAACAAATAGAGTTACCTCATCAGTACCAAAAAAATCCTTTGCTGTTCTAAGATTAATGTATTGATTAGCAATGCCTTCATATTCTGGACAGTATTTTTTTAACAACTGGTTATATTCAGCCATAAAAGGTGTACGATCAATTTTTCTTGTATTATATACAAGTGCAAGATTTCCTGTTGGTTTTAATATTCGTTTAAATTCCCATTTTGTTTCTTCAAAATTGAACCAATGAAAAGCTTGAGCAACGGTTATCAAATCAACACTTCTTCTACCGAGGGTTGTGGCTTCAGCTTGCCCATTAACACTAATATAATTAGGGTACCAACCAAGATTTTTCTCTGCAGCTTCTCTCATTTCATCATTTGGTTCTACTGCATAAACTGTACAACCAGCCGTCAAGAGTAGTTTAGTAAAAATGCCAGTTCCCGAACCAACATCAGCAATAACTGAATCTTCGGATAGCAATTGCTGTTTCTTCATCTCACTAATCAATTCCTTAGGGTAAGTTGGACGATATCTTATATAATTCTCAACTCTATCCGAAAATCGTTCTGTAGGTTCTCTGGACAAGATTATAACCTCAAGGAATCTTTGATTACTAAGTAATTGTTAGAGGTGTAAAAAACCTTTTTCTCGAAAAACGAAGATAGAAAATTTGATTTCCTAAGAATTAATCACACATAATTGAGAGTTTATGTTTAAAATCACCGAATGATAACTTTGAAAATCATCAAATAAAACCTTAAATAACTCATTGTATTATTAAAAATTGGAAATATGTGGTGGAGATATGCTCATAGAGGGATTCATATCGATAGAAGATAGTGGTATTCCCACTTTTGTAATCAAGCAACCTAACGCCAATTGGGATGAGGTGTTACTCTCTGGTTTCCTCTCGAGTATTAATGACTTCTGTAAACTTGCCCTGAATTCTGGAAGTTTATCCAACATTCAGTTTCAGGAAAAACAAGTTTTCTTTTCATTCTCCAATAGATTAGAAATTAAATTCGCCTTAATTGCGAAGAACTCAATCCCTAACGATATTGCGCAATACTGTTTAAATGAACTACAAGAACAATATAC
>JABLTI010000001.1 GCA_013166835.1 Promethearchaeati archaeon
ATAGAAATTACCTATGTGTGGCCGTATGATATTCCTGCTGTTGCAAAATTTATTGGAAATCATCTAATGAAAAATGTTACATAGTTTTTATCTTTTTACTTTGATTTCGAACTGCTCTAAACACTTTGGTAATCCATCATTTTTTGTAATCTTGGCAAATTCAGTAGCAATTACTCCTGCTAATAACTCTCGATCTTCATCTGCAGTATTCATGAAAACAAATCTACCTTTGGGAATGGATTTTGTGAAATTATAGTATGCCATTCGAGGATGATATTTATCTAACGGTCCATGAGCTATGAATAACTCTGTATCAATTTTTGATAATTCCTCTCTAATATCCCATCGCAAGTTTTGTCTATTGCTTTTTTTAAATTTCCAAGGTTCTCCACCTTGAACAAAAGCTATCATTCTATTTTTTTGTGATTGATTTTGCATTCCCCTTAGATATATTTTGGTAAATATTGTTCTAAACGGTCCCAGAATAAATCCTGGGGTAAATCGAATAAAGGCATTCAGTAGTGGAGAACTATAGATCCATTTAGCAATTGGATCAAATGAAAAAGTAGTAGGTGGTTTGATTAATTTATCAATTAATGCTTGAAAAACTACTCCTCCTCCATAACTGGCGGATGCTAACACATAGTCTATTTTATTTAATCCCAAATAATCAATGACATCTGCTAAATCCGCTGCCGATTGTTTTATTGATAATTGGATTTTTCTATGTCTATTCATTTTACTAGATTTCTTTTCCCGGGTTTCAAAATAGTAGTATTCAGCAAAACCATGATGTGCTCGATGAAAATCATTCCAAGTCCATGGTGCTGCCACATATCCTGGCAAAAAAATGATTGGTCGTTTTGTGGTTTGCTTCTCCGGTTTGTGGTGTAAAACTCGTAGTTCTCCGTCCTTAACTGGGATAAAAATTTCTTCATTTACTCCTTCTTCACAGAATAAAGGTGTGTCTCTTCTTCCTTTTTCGATAAATGTCTTTATCCACTTTTCTTGATCCTCTGTTAAATTGAAGTTATCATTATTATTGTCCATTGTTACACCCAGTAAGCGTTGTGAATAAATCATTGTGTCCTAATAGGTTTTATATCTTTGTTAGATAACTAGAAAATTAGTCGATTGACTTATCACTATAATTTACCTCATACCCTCTAGATTGGATTACTGTACGCATGAAAAATCTTTTATATGAAAAATATTTCATATACACTAGTTACTAAGGTGATAAAATGACTAATTCAAAAGAAGTCATCAAAGAAAGTTATGCGAAAGCATTAGAAAAAGCAACTCAAGGAGAATCATGTTGTTCTCCAGTTGCAACAGAAACTGAATCAAAAGATGATTCGTGCTGCCCAGGTGATTTATCATTATCGCCACAGAAAAAGGAAATAAAAGTCCCTAGTTTTGGTTCCACAAGTAATCTTGCTAAAAAAGCTGGAATAAGAGAAGGAGATGTTGTTGTGGATTTTGGAAGTGGTCCAGGATATGATTTAACAGAAGCTGCCAAATTAACAGGTAAAACCGGGAAAGCAATTGGCATTGACATGACACCAGAAATGATCGAATATGCAACTGATTTAGCTGAAGAAATGTCTCTAGACAATGTTGAAGTTAAATTAGGAGACATTGAAAATGTGCCACTTGAAGATAACATTGCTGATGTAGTGATATCTAATTGTGTTATTAACCTTACTTCTGACAAGCAAACAGTCTTCGAAGAAGCCTTTCGAATTCTAAAACCAGGTGGACGCCTTGTTGATGCTGACATAATCGCTGAACAAGAACTTCCTGAGAGCTTAAAGAATGACAATGAAGCTTGGTGTGGGTGTGTTGCTGGAGCATTAACAGTTGAAGGTTACACTGAAGCAATTAAAGCTGCAGGATTTGTTGATATCTCTATAGATATTGAGAGTAAACAAGCAGGCAGAATAAAGTGGAAAGACGGTAAAGAATATCTTATGAATAGTGGAATTATTACCGCAAAAAAACCAAACTAGAAAAACGATTGAATTCTTTGAAGTGGTAGAGCCTAATGACTATAAACTTTAAACTCGATAAAGTATCGAATCACATCCATTTGGATGTCTATGTGAACAAAGAGGGTCCCTTCAATTTTATTTTAGATACCGGTGCAAAAGCAACTACTATATCAAAAAAACTGGCTGATAGTTTAGGAATTGAAACTCTTGATCTTGATGTGGAAGATATTTCAGTAAGTCTTCCACACGAAATTGCTCTCTTGCAAGAACTGAGAATTAACAACGATACATATGAAAATGAAGATGTTTTGGTTCTTGATTTTGAAAAATTATTAGGTAAATGCGGAACGCATGTTGACGGTACAATTGGTTTCACTACTTTAAAGCACATTATACTAACTGTGGATTATCCACAGAAAAAATTGCAATTTGATAGAGTAATTAATACTCAAATAGCTGATTCTTCGGATATAAATTGGCATAAATTTGTCTATCTCGATGATACTCATTTAGTTGGTATCCCAGTGAACATTAATGGATCAGATTCTTTTGATTTTGTTTTAGACACTGGTGCTGGAGGAACTGTTATTACAAAACAGTTAGCCAAAGAACTTCAACTTGTAACTACACCATTCCCCGGATTGGTTAAAGGAGTAGGCGGTGATGCTACAATGGAAATTGCTTCAACTGAACAATTCAAGGTAGCTATGACTAGTCAAGAAAACATGCAAATTATTGTTACTGATTTAGCTAAAGTTGCCCCAAAAGCTGCGAAGATAAAAAATGGTATTATTGGATATAACTTTCTAAAGAACTACAAAGTAATACTCGATTATCCAAATCAACGTTTTTCGTTAATCTAACAACAAATAAAAAAGGAATACTATATAGTAATCATGTAAATTTCGTAATGGATAGGGTATAATGAGTATGGAAGAACAAAAGAAAAAAGAGAAAAAAGTGGTCAAAATCGTTGCTGTTAGAGGGAGAGAAGATATTACCGATCTTGATGAAATAATTGAAAAAGTTGATTTGAAACAAATTTGCTGCATTTCTCTTGATAGAAAGGAATATCTTTCCGGTATTGATGTTTTCGAAAAGGCAGATGATTTTTCGTCACAATTAAAGCTCATTGCCAACCCTATTCGACTAAAAATTCTCTTAGTTCTTTTGAACAAGGAATGGGCTTGCAACTGTGAATTTGAATCTGCATTTAATGAACATCAAACCCTAATATCACATCATTTGAGAAATTTACGAGAAGGTGGATTGATTACTTTTGAGAAAAAAGGGCAATGGAAATTCTATAGGATACCGGATGAAATTCGACCCTTTCTGGAAAATGTGCGAGACTTAATCTATATTCTTCCAAAGAAATGTTGCTGAAAATTATCCGCAAATATTTTTCTTAAGAAAATAGGGTTGTATTTTTATGCCTCTACCTGATTGGATATTAGAATGGATCCAAAAGGATCGCTTAGTAGCTAGTAAATATAGAACGAGTAGGAAATACTTGCGACACTCTAAGCGAATTCAATTCCTAGAGGGGGAGAAAGACAAGAATACTGATAATTGGGCTTGGTTCAAATACGTGGTAATTAGTCAGAAACATGGGAAATATTGGGTTCGTTTTACAGATGGCATATATGAGTGCAGCTGTCCTTTCTTTAAACACAGAAAGATTTGTTCTCACATTCTTGGAGTAGCTCAATTAATTGATGTTTGGCCACGAAAAGAATCAATATTCCCTTCATAGAAGACTAAATCAGTTTTTTGAAATTAGGGAGAAGGATTAGAATTTTTCTCACTTGTATTGAAATCTTCTGGGAAAGGGTTTTCAGTTAAATCAATCGTTGTTCTTATATCTTCAATAATGCGATCACGTAGAAATACCAAAAGATTTGGTAGTTGACGAAGATCCCTTATAATAAAATCGGGATTCTCATCTCTTAGAAGTTGTTTTGCGAAATCCATAATTTCATCATTTACTGCTATAGTCATAGTTCCTGCTCTTTTACCAGCAATTATATCACTCGCTTGATCCCCAATTGTGATTACTTCATCTGCTTCTAAGCCTAAAACTTCCATAGCTTTAATCAAACCTATAGCATTAGGTTTGAGAACTTTGACATCATCTCGAGTTAAAATTAGATCGAATTCATTTATTTCAGGAATTTTCTCTTTAGCGATATCGATAATACCTTGACTTGTATTAGTTAATAAAATGACTTTGTAATCTTGAGCAAGAATTTCCCTAAGAACTTCTCTGACGCCAATATTGGGTACAACTGTCTTTCTATTTTTTCTGTATATTATAGCCAATGTTATCATGTATTTGAGTGTTTGAAAATTCGACATACCAAAATTCTTTCCCACTCCAAATATGTACTTGAATAAGGTTGTCTTACTTGAATCCTCATCTATGGAAGATAACATAGTAAGGACTGAAAGTGCCATGTCAGTTATTTGTTCTCTCGTAATATCAGGTTTCACTCTTATAGCTGCACTTGTCATTGGCCAACCAATTCTAGCATGAAATGAAGATAACACACCATCGAAATCAAAAATAATTCCTTTGATTTTTGAACCGTTGTTTTTAGTAGCAGTAGTAGCTGTAGAGGTTTTCTTAATTTTGCTAGAAGTCATTTTAATGAGATCCATTATACATCTTTTATTTAAGCCAAATATTTTTGTCAGTGCTGTCTGAATAATTTAAAGCTATTGCCATTATTGAATATTAGTATATGTACCTTTAACTAAAGATAATGTTTGAGTTAAGAAAATAAAGAAGGAAATGCGAAGTATCTTAATTAATCATTTTTGATACTTCTTTTGCAAGGAAATCTACAAGTTTCTTGAAATAAATTTTGCCATCTTTTGCGGAAGCTCTCCTTGGATCACCAAGAACACCATTATCAGTTAGAGCTTTCATACCTTTCTCAAAAATTATTTCCCCTTCTTTTTCTGTGAATTTTTCAATGAAACCAGGATTAAATCTATCTTTTATAACTAATTCTTCTGCTAAAGCTAGAATTAGTGAGGTTTCATTTTCACCTGCATGAGCTCCTGCTTCTTCCTGACTCTTCCCTGCTTCAATAGAATAGCTAGTTAAAATTTCAAGAAATCCGTAAAGATCAGTATAACCAAAAATCTTTACTTTTGTGAGTTTTTTATTTAAATCATTAATTGCTTCTTCCAAGTGTACAAAATTTCCACCATGACTTGGAATGAAAACTAGATTTTCGAAACCGTGTTTGGCAACACTTTCAGCATAATCAGATACCATAGCTTTAAAAGTTTCAGAACTTAGGGTGATGGTTCCGGGAAAACTCAAGTGGTGCTTTGAACAACCAATCCTTATTGTTGGACCTTGTAGTGCTTTACCGATTTTCTTGACTATTTCATTAACTAAAGAATCTCCAATTAAAGTATCTGTTATTGTAGGTAGGTGTGGTCCATGTTGCTCTATTGAGCCGACGGCCACTACTAAAGTCTTGTATCCTTTTTGAATTGCTTCTTGAATATCTTGCCAGTTCATTTCTTCGGTTCTAATGGTTTTCATTGAATTAACCCTTGTTTTCAATAATATTTGAGTTAATAAAATTAATCAAATCAATTGTCAGTGATTTTCATTACCCAATCATTGGAATGATTAACTATTTGCTTAACTAAAAAAACTCCTTTCTGTCGAATGAATTCAAATCAAAGATTTTTCTTAAGTTTAGCATATAAAGTAAATGTTATAACTTGTAAGAACAAGAATTTAATTCATAGCGAATACTGCAGAATATATTCAGCAATATTCCACTCGACTTCAGAGAGTTTTGCGTATGAAAGCACCGCTAAAAATACTTCATCTTGAAGACAATAAAATCGATGTTGAATTAGTTAAAGAAATCCTTACTTTGGAGGATGTAAATTGTAATATCACAAGTGTAGATACACGAAGTGATTATATCAATGCCCTAAAAGATGAATCAATAGACATTATATTAGCTGATTACAGTTTACCTTCATTTGACGGTTTAAGTGCTTTAAAACTCACACGTGAAATGGGTTTGCAAACTCCTTTCATACTTGTATCTGCAGTATTAGGTGAAGAATTAGCAATTGAAGCCCTACAGAGTGGTGCTACAGATTATGTTTTAAAATCTCGGATGGAACGTTTAGTTCCTGCAATCCAAAGAGCATTACGTGAAATAGAAGCAAGAGATCAAAGAAAAAAATTAGAGATAACTATAACAGAACTTGAAGATATGCATCAGAAGCTTGCTGAACGCGTTCGTGGATTTCTAAAAATGGATTTACCTTCCGGAAAATTCTCCTTAGTTGACATATTTCTTGAGGATTTAAGTGGGTACACAACACAAAACTGGTATGATAATCCTAATTTTATTCAACAAATTATTCACCCAGATTTCAAAGATTACTATCTCAGGAGTTTCAAGCAAATGCAAAGTGGTTTCGTACCAAAGATGCTTGAATACAAAATCTTGCGAAAAGATGGAGAAGAAAGATGGTGGCTCCAATTTAATATCGGAGCCTATGATATAGAACAAAAATTAGTCTCAGTTTCCATTGTAGTTATTGATAATACAGAAACAAAGGATTCGTTCATAAAATACCAAAACTTATTCGAAAATGCATTAGTAGGGATGTTTCGATCTAGTATTGACACAGGGGCAATCATAGAAGCAAATGAAACGATGGCGAAATTATTTGGTTGTGCAACAATTGAGGAATTCAAGCAACTCTCAGCCGGACAATTTTATCCAAATGAAAAGGCTCGGTTAGAGTTTCTTGACGAACTACAAAAAGAGGGATTTGTAAAAGGACATCAAATGAAATTATATCGAAAAGATAAAACACCAATCTGGCTAACATCCTCATCAAAGATTTATCCTAAAGAAGGATATCTAGAAGGCGTTATGACGGATATAACAGAACAAAAGATAGCTCAAATGGAGCTAGCTGCTAGGGAGAAAGAACTAGAGAATATCTTTGAACATAAAGGCACTGCAACCATAACCATCGAAGAGGATATGATTGTTTCCAAGTGTAATCATCAATTGGAAATCATGTCAGGTTATACTAAAGAAGAGATTGTAGGCATAAAGAAGTGGACTGAATTTGTTCATCCAGATGATTTACCAAGATTAATTAGTTATCATCAAGCTCGAAGAATAAAAGAAGATGAAGCACCATCTACTTATGAGGCTCGATTAATTCGTAAAGATGGTCAAGTGGTTCAATCTTTTATTACAGTTAGTTTGGTGCCTGGATCTAAGCAAAGTATTGCTTCCTTATTAGATGTCTCTCAGAGGAAAAAAGCAGAACAAGCACTTGAACGAGACAGAAAAGTACTCCAGATAATTGCAGAAGCTGCCGTTCAATCAATAGATATACAAGATCTCTGTCAAAGAGTTTTGATAGGTATAGTAGAGACTTTAGGTTTTGATTCAGGTTCAATTCGTATTTATTATGAAAATGAAAAAATTCTCCGCTCAATGGCAGATTACGGATTAGATGAACAAGCAAAGGAAATGCTACAACATGTATCTATAGAAGATACCGAAATGCCTTTATCACAATTTCTTGGAAAATCGATTTTTGCACCAGATACTCACGAACATGAATTTTTGAAAAACACTGATATTATATCCAAGTATAAATACCGTTCATTTATTTCTTGGCCTATTTATAATGCTAATAAAAAATTCTTGGGATCAATTCAATTAGGATCACAACTCAAGAAAGACATACCGGAAGAAGACCGTTTGTTTTTTGAGAATATTACTGGAATCTTTTCTACTTCCGTAGAAAGAAAAATGGCTGATGAAGCTCTAAGAGAGAGTGAAAGCCAATACAGAAAATTAGTTGAATCCATGCCAAGACAAATGGGTGTGCTATTAATTCAGAATAACGAAATAAAATATGCCAGTCCAACAATTTTCAAAATCCTACAAATAAAATCTATAAAGGATATAATTGGTGCAGATCCTTTACGATATTTTAGTGATGCTAACCAAGAACAAATTGATAATTACTTGAATTCGATTTACGAATTTGATGATAAAGAACCATCTCTCTATGAAACAGTTTTGAAGAGAACAAATAATGAAGAATTTCCAGCTGAAATTTATGCCACACTAACAACATTTCGTGGTGAACCTGCTGTTCAAATAATAATTTGGGAAATCACTGAACGAAGAGAATTTGAACGACAAAGAAAGCAATTAGTAAATATCATTGAAAATAGTAAGGAAGTAGTTATATCTGCAGATACTAAGGGAAACATAATCTATGCAAATGCCCCAATTGAAGATGTGCTTGGCTATACTCCAGAAGAATTAATTGGAAAACCTCTTTCTATCCTTGCTCCACCTGGTGGAGAGCAGCTACAAGAAGATATGATAAAAACTACTCTTGCAGAAGGAAAAACAACTTTAGAAAGTGTTCGTAAGCACAAAGATGGATCTCTTATTCAAGTTATTATGACATTAACTTCAATAACCGATGAGGAAGCACAATTATCAACAATTAATGCTATTATCGTTGATATATCAGATCTAAAAGAATTAGAGGCGTCTCTAAAGGGACGATCTTATGAGCTCGAAGTTTTAAATAAAATAATTTCTGCAGGTTATAACGCTAAAAACATGGATGAATTACTTGATTTTACTTTATCCACGCTATTGAACTCACTTGATTTCAATGGTGGTGCTATTTATTTCATTAATGAAGAAACCAAAAAAGCTGAAATTCGTCGATCTTTAGGCTTGTCCAGCCAATTTGTAACTGATGCAAAAGAATTGTCTATTGCAAACAAATCTTTCAAAAAATTATTTGTTGATGGAAAAACAATCTTTGTTGAAGATTATATGAAAATGAGTGACGGTCACAAAGGACTTGGAATATCAACTCTTATAGGAGTGCCTTTCTTTTCAAAACAAAAAGTCATCGGCGGTTTAATACTTAGTTTGAAAGAAAAGAGAACTATTTACAAAGATGATTTATCTATATTTGAAGCAATTGGTCGTGAAATGGGTACAGCTATAGCGAAAATACGTGCTGAGGAAGAGGTTATCAGTTCTGAAGCAAACCTTCAAACAATTTTTGATGCAATTGAGGATTTCTTTATTGTATTTGATAGTGAGTCTGGAGTAATTTTGAATATAAACAAAGGTGTGCGAAAGAAGCTTGGATATACTAAGAAAGAACTGTTAAAGAAAAAATTCACTGATCTCTTTCCAGAAGACGAAGCGAAAACAATGGAGAATCTCCTTGAAAAGGTGGTCAAAGGTAAATTAAAAGAAGGACCATTAATTTTGGAATCAAAAACTGGAGATAAGATGGTAGATACTTTCGTTTTTTATAAAGCAAAATATACAGATCGAACTGTTATAATTGCTCGCTGTAATTGATTAGAATTAAATCTTTCAATCTATATCATCTATTTTTTTCAAAAAGTCCTCTATCAAAAGTAAAATAAATTACTTTTAAAGTTAATAAAGTGGAAGAATTATAAATTGGCTTTCAATTTAAACAAAAACTTCTTCTCGCGGTGCAGAATTGCATGAAACCTCTCATTAGAATTCTACATTTGGAAGATAACAAAAACGATGCAGAATTAGTAAAAGAAACTCTATTGATGAAGGAAATTAATTGTGAGATAATTCATGTTGACAATGAGAAAGAGTTCATAGAAAATCTTGAAAACAATGCTTTTGATGTGATTCTAGCAGATTACAATCTTCCTTCATTCGATGGATTCACAGCTCTAGCTTTGAGTAAAAAACTTGCCCCCGATATTCCATTCATATTCATCTCAGGTGTTCTAGGTGAAGAATTAGCTATTGAAACTCTAAAAAGGGGTGCTACTGACTACGTAATCAAATCCCGATTGGAAAGATTGGTCCCATCTGTTGAACGAGCACTAAGAGAACAAGAAGAGAAAGCAAAAAGAATCCTCTTAGAAAGAGAAATAGTAGAACTCGACCAGATGATAGGAGAATTAAGAAGCGTTTATCAGCAATTAACAAGAAGAGTTAGGGGTTTTCTCAAAATAGAATTGCCATCAGGAAAATACTCCATTGTAGATAAATTTCTGGAGGATCTAAGTGGTTATGAAATAAAAGATTGGCAGGAAACGCCGAATTTTATTAATCAAATAATTCATCCCGATTTCAAGAATTATTACAATGAAAATCTTGAGCAATTCAAAGATGGTATTGTTCCTAAGATGCTTGAATATAAAATTAAGCGAAAAGATGATGAGGAACGCTGGTGGTTGCAGTTCAATCTTGGAGCTTTTGATGCTGAAGGGCAGCTAACCTCTGTTTCAGCAGTCATTATAGATAACACTGAGGATAAAGAAGCACAAGAAAAATATCAGGATTTGTTTGAAAATGCAGTAACTGGAATGTATCGATCGGATATTCAAACTGGTGCGTTTCTTGAAGCTAATGAGAAAATGGCAGAGCTTTTTGGGTGTTCCACAATTGAGGAACTTAAGAAGCTTAGGGCAGCAGATTTCTATGTTGATGAAGACACTCGAAATTTACTAGTTGAGAAATTACTTGAAAAAGGATTTTATGAAGAAGAAATAGTTCAAATTAAAAAAATCGATGAAACCTCCTTATGGGTTAGCGAATCCGCAAGTATCTATCCTGAGGAAGGTTATATACAAGGAATCCTAATTGATGTAACGGAAAGGAAGAAAGCACAAGATGCCTTAATTAGAGATCGCAAGGCTTTTCAATTAATCGCTGAAGCAGCAGTTCAAGCTACTACTACCGAAGAATTGTGTCAAGTTGTTTTAGATGGTTTAGCTGAAACTTTTTCTTTTGATGCTGGAACTATTAGATTATATAATCCTGAAGATGAAATGTTGTACCCGATAGCAATTTTTGGAGTTACAGTAGAGGAAAAGGAAAAACTAAAAGTGATCTCACTGCAAGATGAATCGCATGTAGGTGCACATGTAGCAAGAACTAAGCAGGCAATTTTCGCTCCTGACATTATGGATAGTAATTTTCTAAGTAGTATACCACCCCAATTACAAAATTTCTCTGTTAGAGCAAACATAACCTGGCCAATAATTACTGCTGGGGATGAACTGCTAGGTATTTTGCAATTAGTAAATCATACTCCAAAAATGATTCCTGAAGATGATAGAACTCTTTTTGCTACAATTGCAGATATGCTAGCTTCAGCACTTGAATACCGTAAAGCAGAAGATGCTTTAAGAGATAGTGAAGAAAAATTCAGAGCTTTTGCAGAGCAATCACTATTGGGTGTTGCACTAACTAAAATTGATGGGGATTTTCTCTACATTAACAATGTTATTCTTGCAATCTCAGAATATACTCGAGAAGATTTCGAGTCAAGTAAAGTCCGTGACATTACTAAAAAGATGTTCTCTTGGCAAGATATAGAACGCTTCAGAGAACAAATTGCAGTAGCGATGGGAGATAATCCAAGCACCTCGAAGATTGAAGAATATCAACTTACTACAAAAAGTGGAAAATTAAAATGGGTTGCCATACATCTCACACCAATTTTCATTAAAGATGAATATGTTACAGGTGCTGTTGTTTTAGAAATAACTGAACAGAAACGTGTTCAACTAACATTAGAAAGAGAAAGAAAAGCATTTCATCTTTTAGCGGAAGCTACAGTGAATGCTAATGATTTAACTGATTTGTGTCAGCGAATCCTCATAGGATTAACCGATTTATTGCAATACGATAACGGTACTTTCAGATTATATGATAAAGACACGCAAGAGCTTATTCCAATTGCGGTTGTTTTACAGGATATAGATAAGCAAAGTTTGATTAAACCGTTGAATATTAATGATGAAAGTTATTTGAATACCTATGTAGCTAGAACAAAAGAACCTATTTTTGCTCCCGATGTTACTAAACATCCTATTACCAAACAATATCATGAGCGATTGGAACGTTTTGATGCTCAAGGGAATATTACTTGGCCTATTCTAAACGCCTTAGGAGAACTTATTGGAACATTACAAATTGTCTCAAATAAACCAAAAGAAATTCCTGAGGAAGATAAGTTTTTCTTTGAGACTATTGTAAGATTCTTTGCAACAGCCCTTGAAAGAATGTGGTCTGAAGAAGCATTACGAGAAAGTCAAGAATTGTATAGTCGTCTAATTGAAACTTCTCCATTTGCCATTATTAACACTGATTTAGAAGGAAAGATAATTACTCTTAATCAGCAAGCATTGAATATTTTAGGGATTACCAATGAAGAGGAAATCTTGGGATCTGATTTCTTCAATTTTATTGTACTGGAAGATAGATCAAAAGCAAAGCTTGATGTTCATCTAGCTGCTGAAAAGGGTCTTTTAAGAAATGTCGAGTATTCATTGAAGAATAATTCTAATCAAATTATCCCATTTGAAACAAGTATCTCAGTAATCCTCAATGATGAACAAAATGCTGAGGCATTTATTTTCATTGGTCAAGATATTTCCTTACGAAAAGAAATCGAAGAACAAAGAATGCGTTTAACAAATATAATATCCTTCAGTGAACAAGTAGTTATATCTACTAATCCAAAAGGAGCAATAATTTTTGCAAATCCTGCAGTTGAGACGGTTTTTGGTTACAAACCAGAAGAGCTAGTCGGTCAATCCATCTCTCTTATGTCAGCTCCTGGTCAAGAAAACCAACAAAGGGAAATGCTAGAACAAGCAATAGGTTCCGGCAAACTCACTTTTGAGACAGTAAGAAAACATAAGGATGGAACTCTTGTACCTGTAATCATGAATCTTACTGCAAATCGAGATGAATTAGGAAATATAATATCAATAAATGGATTAATTCTAGATATTTCAGATATGAAGAAATTAGAAGAAACATTGAAGAGTCGGTACCATGAGTTTGAAGTACTGAACAAAGTTATTTCTGCTGGTTACAAAGCGGAAAATCTTGAGCAGTTCTTTGATTTTGTTCTAAATACAATTCTAAGTTCACTTAATTTCACAGGCGCCGCAATTTATATTCTAAATCAAATAAGCAAAAACGCTGAATTAAAACGCTCTATTGGAATGCCAAAAGCTTTTATCAAAGACCTGCAAACAATCGACATTAATTCACCGCAATATAAGCAATTATTTGTTGTTGGTGAAACCTACTTTCTAGAGAATTTTGGCTCTGTAGGACAACATTCAAATGTTGGAGGTATTAAGTCTATAATTTCTGTTCCATTCTTTTCCAAGAATGTTGTAATTGGATCATTATTGCTTTCTTCAAAAGAACAAAGAACCATCTCAAGTGAAAATCAAAGTGTTTTGGAAGCAATTGGTAGGGATATTGGAACAGCCATAGCGAAATTCATAGTTGAAAAAGAATTGGTAGCAAAACAACTAAGCCTAATGAATATTTTTGATGCCTTAAATGAATTGCTAATTGTTATAGACAGTAGCTCTGGTCGACTTGTTATGGCAAATAATACCGCAAAGGAAGAATTCGATTTATCTGATAAGAAATTATTAGAAATGACAATTTCTGATTTACATGCAACATCATCAGATGATGATAGTAATGAAAAAATCTTATCATTGTTGAACAACAAATCTGGTGAATTCTCCTTACCTCTTAAAATAAGTGGTGGAACCATCATGGAATATAAAATATCATACTTCCTTTATACAATTAATAACCGCGATGTTTTTGTCTGTCTATTAAGGGAATAGGAATTTGATTACGCAATTTTAGTTTCTTTACATTGTATGGCACGTGAGAGAACAATTAATCGTGGGATGCTCGACGGGAGAATGACTTGGTCGCATTTAATTAGTCTAATAACAGTTTTGAGAAAAAGATCTTGACCTATATCTTTGGCGAATTCAATTTTGGGGATGCTATAAATAATCAGCCCTCTTTTACCTAGAACTTCTAGATCCGTCTTTGAAATAAAGAGTTCTTCCTCTTCTCTCACAACCAAAACTTCTCGATCTTCAATAGTTGATAAGGTTTCACTAATATCAAAGAAAGTAATAGCATGAGCTAAAATCTCAGAAAAATACTCTCCAGTTGTTTTCCCTTTATCTTTAGCATTAGAAACAAACTCGTCATAGAGCTTAATTGAAACATTTCTAATTGTAATGTCTTTGAGTTGATCTTTGTTCGATGGATGAGTATATGCTCTTCGCTTTCGAATAATTCCAAGCTGGATAATTTTAGGGATATCTCCCAAAAAACTGGTTTTGCATTTTCGAATCAATCTAACGTGTTTTACAAGGGTCGCTGCATCAACGTCTTTCTCAAAGGTTAGATCATTAATCTTACTAAATAAAAACATCGTTTTCTCCCCCGCAGAGATGAGATCCTTTTTTGAAACAACCAGCTTTTCTAAATCCCTGATGATTTCAGGAGCTTTTCCATGACGCGGAGGTCTATGTCTGTCAATAAATTTGCGCCAAGGTTGTTTGTCAATCATAATAATACCGTCAAAAGCATCACCTGCTGATAATCCGTGTTTCTTTGCATGAACGGTAAATTCCTCGTATAATTCCTTGTTCACTCCACGTAAGGTGATATCTTTCATTTCCCCAATATCTTTCTTCACAACAAACATTTTTGACACATCTTGATTCGACTATGATATGTATTATTTGTGTGATATATTAACATTTTGTTTGATTGGACAAAAGAGTTAAATATGTATGATTTGTATGATATATTGTTTGAAAAAAAGTAAATGAAATAAAAACAATGGAGCCGTAAATATGGCAACAAAAGAAGTAAAAAAAGTAACAATAGAATATAACGATTATAAACCACAAAAACTTGCAACTGAAAAATACAAATCAGCAAATCAATGGTTTTGGTCTGGGTTAGTACGGTATCCAGGATTAATGTTTACTTCCATGTTTATAATAATCTTAAATGCTGTAATCAGTGTGTTACCCGGAATCTTACTTGGGTTAGCACTAGATATTTTGGCGGTTGGCGATGATTATTTTAAAACCGTTGTATTCTCCATTATTGGCGTTGCTTTATTGAGTTGGTTGACTTCCTCATTAAGTGCATATTTATGGAGTTTGGCTAGTTATCGTTTTGAGCGAGATATACGACAAGAGTTTTTTGATGTCGTTCAAAATCACTCCATGGCGTTTCATGATGAACATGATTCCGGTGTCCTTTTATCAATGGGAATGAATGAAACAAATCAAATTCGTTTTTCCTTTACTCCCTCTCTTCGACACTTACTAAATTCATTTCTAAGCATAATTGTTGTTTGTATCTATTTCTTCATTAGAATCCCAGTTGGTTCAAAAACAATTGGTGTTGCAGATTGGAGAATAGGTCTAGGTATTGTATGTAGCTTTATTATCTATCTTGTTTTAGCCTGGATATATGCTCGAAGAATTGGTCCTATCCGTAAAGAATTAGCAACAGAACTCGGTAACGTTTCTTCTACATCTCAAGAAACCTTCAGAGGAATTGAGGTTGTTCGATCCTTTGACAGTGAAACTATAGAAGAAGAGAAATTCACCAAACAAAGTTTGCGACTAGCTGATAAAATAAAACAAGAGGGATTTCTAAGTGCCTTTTATTGGCCAGCTTTGATCATGGTAATCGCTACTGCTGTAGTTTTTGGTATTGGTCTTTGGATGGTCTCCAAAAATGATGGGTCCATGAGTATTGGTCAAATAACCTCTATGCTTTCACTCCTCCTACAATTAATTATCTTGAATTTCATGGTTCCAATGAGGTTGCTTGGACTTCAAGCAGGTAGGATGAATGCAAAACGAATTTGGGATGTCATGACATTCGCAGATCCTCTAGTTGAACCAATTAAATCACCTGAAGCTGATTGGTCTAGAGACTTAATTTTCGATGATGTAACCTTCTCCTATCCTGGGAAGAAAAAGAATGTATTGGAGAATGTTTCATTTAGTATTCCTGCTGGTTCTCGAGTTGCTCTTCTGGGCGGTCCCGGGTCGGGTAAAAGCACTATTTTGAAACTCTTGTTGCGACTTTATGATCCTGATAAAGGTTCAATCCGATTGAATGGTGTGAGTTTTGAGGAAATGCATACTTTCGATGTCAGAAAGGATGTTACCCTTGTTGAGCAAGATATTTTCTTATTTGGGACATCATTTAGAGAAAACATATCCTTCTCCAAACCTGATGCTACAATCGAAGAAATTCAAACTGCTGCAAAGAGAGCTCAAATTGCTAAGTTCATTGAGTCAACTCCTGGTGGTTATGAAACTCTCATAGGTGAACGAGGGGTTGATTTATCTGGAGGCCAAAGACAAAGAGTAGCAATTGCTCGAGCTTTGTTAGCAGATCCCAAACTGCTCTTACTAGACGATTCCACCAGTGCAGTCGATATCAAAACTGAAGTTAGATTGCAGCTAGCTATGGCGGAGTTAATCAAGGGGCGAACATCAATCGTTGTCACTCAAAGATTATCAACTTTAGTTGACTCTGATTTAATCATTTTTCTCGATAAAGGCAAGATCATCGATATTGGTTCCCATGATGAGTTACTTCGTCGATGTGAAGAATACCAGTTTATGATTAGCTTACTCCCAGTTGGATCGCAATTAATCGAGGATGCGTTAAAACACAACAAAAGAAATGGAGGAAACAATTAATGGGGATGCGTGGACACGGCGGAGGACCTATGCGACGTTTATCAATGGAGAAGAAAAAAGCAGCACGTCCTTTAGGAGTTTTATTGAAAGCCCTTGGAGGATATCTCGGAAAATACAAAGGTTTACTCATAACCTCTGGGTTAATTAGTCTAGTTTATGCTGGAACCCAGATTCTAAATCCATTATTTTTATCGATGGGTATAGATTCTATAGATCCATCAAATTCAGAAATCATTACTCTATTCGGTTATGAAATGTCTGGAACAATAGCGGTTATAGTCTTCGCTAGTTTATTTCTAGTCTTAGGATCATTAGGATTCGCAATTAATTCATTTAATACAAGAATACTCTCGAGAGTAAGAGCATATATGGTTAATGATATGCGAACAGATACTTATAGCAAATTAATCAACTCATCAATGAATTACATAAAGAAAGAACAAAGTGGAAATATTACTGCGAGAATAACCAGTGATTCTGATGAAGTCTCAACAGGAATACAAGTCTTCATTTCAATAGTAGTGCAATTATTCCTACTAGTAGTTACATTCTTTGTAATACTCTTTCAAATAAACTGGCAAATATTATTGATTTGTTTGGGGTCAATACCATTCGCTTTACTTCTCAGTGGAATTCTTAGTACCGTTGGAAGAAGAATAGTATTAAGAATTAGAAGAAAATTCGGAGAAGTATCTGGAAAAATGGCTGAAAGTCTTTCTGGAGTAGCTGTTAGCAAATCATTCAATCAAGAAGTAAATCTCTCAAATCAAATGAAAGTTTTGAACCAACAATACTACAAAATGAGCATACAATTTGGAATAATGATGAACGTCATTATGCCTATTATCTCAACAGTAAGTTCTATTGTTACCTCCTTGATTTTATACGTTGGAGGAGTAATTACCAATTTATCCTATGGAGAAATATTCCTTGGAACAATGTTAGCAGCACAATTTCTCAGACCGGTTACACACTTGTCAATGATGTTACCAACACTCCAAACATCCTTAGGAGCATTAGATAGAATTCTGGATGTAAAAGAAGCAACACCAGCAATACCAGATGCACCAAACGCAGAACAACTAAACGAGAATTACTCCATAAAATTCGATAAAGTATGGTTCGCATACGACCTAGACACATGGGTTCTAAAAGATGTTAATTTAGATGTCAAACAAGGGGAAATGGTTGCCTTGGTTGGGCATACGGGAGCCGGAAAAACGACTCTCGCAAGTATGTTGCTTACCAGGTTCTATGATATCCAAAAAGGATCAATAAAAATTGGAGAACAAGACATACGTGATGTAACACAACATTCACTCCGGCAATCCATAGGATTAATCCCGCAAGAACCATACCTCTTCACGGCTTCTGTATATGATAACATAAAATATGGAAAACCTGATGCAACTGAAGAAGAAATCTACAAAATCTGTCAAATGATTGGTGCTGATACTTTCATCCAAGCCTTACCTGATGGTTATAATACTATAGTTAGAGAAGGCGGAAAACAACTCAGCGCAGGTCAAAGACAAATAATAACAATCGCAAGAGCAATGCTTTCGAATCCCCAAATACTCATCCTTGATGAAGCAACTTCTCGATTAGATGCTTATTCCGAATCACTTGTTCAAGATGCTCAAAGAAAACTATTCAAAGATAGAACAACCTTTGTTATCGCTCATCGATTATCTACCATTCATGATGCTGATAAAATTGTTGTTTTTGAGAAAGGTGAATTAATGGAAATGGGTACTCATGACGAATTAATGAAGAGTGATGGAATCTACGCTGATTTGTATGAGACTTACTACAGTTTCCAAGGTATTGATGCAATCGATATTGAAGCATTCTTAGAAGAAGATGAAGAGGAATTTGACTTATCTCCCCAAGCTATGATGGCTTCAGGAAACATTGATCCTGAGAAAATCAAGAAAATGGTAGCAGAAGGAAAACTCCCACCTAAAGCATTAGAGCACTTAAAACAAATGCAAGAATCAGGTTCATCTGAAATGAAAGTTAAAATGATGAAGAAGAAGAAACATCCTCCACATTAGATTTAGTTAGTTAAGGCAACAAAATTAGCTTGTTGCTCTTTTTTCCTTTTTATTCTCCTATAATGAATTCGCATAGAAAACATTAAATTACTCTCACATATAAATAATCGAAGTTAATTGTTCAACTACTATCCATTTTACCTAAAGGTGGAAAAAGCATACCATGTCCAATGAATCTGTTCTTTTAGTTTATCCTCCTAGTCAATGGGGGTATATTGATCGTTTTTGTCAACCTTTAGGTCCTTTAACACTTGGGAGTATTTTGAGAGATGCAGGAATAAAAGTAAAGGTAATAGATCTTTCTGGTGAAGGTTGGACCCCACAACAGCTGTATGTACATATGAAAGAAGAAAATTACACACATGTTGGAGCTACTATTTTAACACCATTTAGAGACATTGGATACGGAATTCTAAAAGCTGCAAAAAAAATCAATCCTGATGTTGTTACTTTAGCTGGTGGACCTCACGTATCGTTCTTCAAAGAGAAGGTTCTAACTGAATATCCTGAACTTGATATTGCAGTTTCGGGTGAAGCAGATCTAGATATAGTTGATATTATTCAAAATCCTAAGAAGAAATTCTATGATCTTGGTTGTGTAGAAGACATTGATGCTCTACCAATACCTGATAGAAGTCATGTAAGGCATATAGAATACAATGAATTAGCAGGAATCTACATGGATGATTCTGCCAGTATGAAGTGGATAAGAGGTTGTCCTTGGAGAAAATGTCGATTCTGTAGTCGAAATGAATTAACATTAAAGCATCGTCGTAGAAGTCCTGAGAAAATTATCGAGGAAATTGCAATCATCCAGCACGAATTGAAGTACAAGAACATCCTTGTTGTTGATGATAGCTTAGCATTAAACACGAAATTCTCTAAAAATATTCTCCGAATGAAAATCAAAGAAGATTTAGATATCCCATTCTGGGCTTTAGCACGAGTAGACCAAATTGACGAAGAAGCTTTTCAATTAATGAAAAGAGCGAATTGTAGTGGGTTACAAGTAGGTATTGAATCAATAGTCCCTAGAGTAATTGATATGTATAAAAAAGCTCCAGGCGATCCAAAAGAATGGTTCCACAAAGTTGATCGAGCTCTAGAATTAGCAGACAAGTATGATATTATAATGATTGGTTCTTTCATTGTTGGTGGACCAACAGAAACAGCAAAAGAAATGCAAACTACTGTAGATTATTTGCGAACTTCCAAGGTAGATATTGTCCAACCGTTTGCTTTCCAATATGTCATTGGATCTGAATTTTGGCATGAAGCAGTGGATAGTGGACAACTCAAACCAGATGACATTTATGCTTATAATGATAAAAAGTATGGAACATCACCTTACACAGCGAAGGACTTATTTGATAAGGTCTTAGAAGCAGAGGATCTTATTAATTCACCAATTCTCAATCCTGGAAGATATGTTCGATTAGTAGGGAAATTCGTCAAACAGAAGAAATGGCGAGTTATTTGGAAGAACATACTTCAATTACCTAAAATAATTCAAGGATTATTATTGGAGCACCCATACGATATTGTTATCGAAGATGAATTGAATGCTTAATTCTTATAATCCATTCATTTTTCTTGGAATAGTTTTTAATTGGAAGTAAATGATATTATTTTTGCTTATCATTAGAATGAGGATTTTCTATGGAAGAAGGTAAACTCCCTCTTGATTTATTGGACAAGATACTTGATGACATCGAAAAATTGCCGGATAGTGTTATCCAAGGCCCTCAAATTGGTGCAGATGTTGCAGTAATCGATTATCAGAAAGCCATTAAACAAGCACAGAAATTCTACAACAGCAAAGAAAAAGTTTACCTAGTCTACAAAACTGATCCAATAACCTTTCCAACTTCTGAGCCAGGAAAATATGCTGTAATAGTTAATGCGAACGATGTTGTAACAAGTGGTGCGATTCCTTTTGGTTTTAATGCAACTATCATTCTTCCTGTTGGGAGCTCAGCTGATATTGTATTTAAAATCCAGAAAGGTATTCAACAAGAATGTGATAAAAGGGAAATAATCGTTTTAGGTGGGCATACAGAATTCTCTTCATCTGTGAATACGCCAATCGTTTCTGGAGCTATGCTTGGCTTTGTTCCGAAGGATTACTATGTACCTCGAGAAATTACAGAGAATGATGTTATGCTTTGTATAGGGTGGTGTGCAAAAGAAGGAATGGGAATAATTGCTAATGAAGGATATGAACAACTAAGTGAGCTTCTAGGTCCATCAACTATTGATAAATTATTGAAACTTGGAGATGATATCTCTATAGTTGATATTGCTCTAAAAATAAACAAGGAAAATAAACCAAGTCTTATGCATGATGCCACTGAGGGTGGGGTTTTAGGAGCTGCTTATGAAACAATTTCACCAATGGATTTTGGACTTGAACTTTACACTGAGAAGTTTCCTTTCACAAAAGAAACAATGGATGTTTGTCACTTATTGGAAGTTGATCCTCTAAAAATCATATCTTCTGGAACTCTCCTGCTAATAACTTCTGAATCTAAAGCAGAAAAAATTATGAAAAACTCAACGAAAGAAATCTCAATAGAAATAATTGGAAATATTTGTTCTAAAGAAAACGGTATCACTCTAGATGGTGAAATAATTCCTCCGCCTGGACCAGATGCCATTATAGATGCTTTAAGAAAATTAGAAGAAGGTAGTTTGTGAAAAACTACCATTCATTTTTCATCCAATAATCGTTTTTGTCCTTCAAGTTTCTGAATTTCAGTGATATCTTGAGAGACTTCTAAACAACCAAGGTATTTGCCTTCTTTACTACGTACAGCGAAGTAACGAATGTGAATCATTAGACCTTTGAGATTGATCCAGAATTCTGCAACATCACGTTTTTTCTTTCGGAAATCATCAAGAATTTTCTTAACGACATGTATGCTTTTTTCTGGGTGACAGAGATGCACGTCACGGCCAATAACAGCCTTTGTTCTTAGGAAAATTCGTTCTTCTCCTTTACTGAAGAAAACTACTTTATCATTTTCATCAACAAAAGTCATGTCTACTGGGATACTATTGATGATTGGTTCAATGAATTCAATTGGTACAGGACCGGTTTCAAATTCAATAACACCTGCTTTTAGGTCTTCCTTTGGCTTAGCTTCATCTGCTTTAACACCAAATGGTTGCTGTGAATCTTCAGGTGTGAAACAGCAATAACCTATTTCATCGAACTCTTTGCGAACAGTCACCCATTCATCTTGAGTTAACAACCTCAGTGATGCTGGAAAGAGAATATTGTTTTCTTTAAAGAAATGTGTTCCAAGCAAATTTGCTAATGAACCTACAGTTTTCAGAAGTGCTTCTTTGAATACAGGGAATTTCATCGATTTTTTATCTACTGCTTCTATTACGTCATACAGATTCTTTTCTAAAGCTCTGATTTTGTCGTGATCTATCCACATTTGTGCGGGTGGTTCTGTTAATCCATGTTTTTCGATATATGGGAAAAGAACATTTTCTTCTCTTAAGTAATGCTTTATAGCCTCTTGAAAGTGATGAGCAATGTCTTTTATTACCTTCATTTCTTCATCAATATCATCAAAATCTTTCTTTGAAGCTGCCTTAGTGGCAACCTTGTTTAATTTCTCAACGAATCCTAAAACCATCCGATGCTCTTCCATCAAAATATTGACAGGATGACCCACGGGAACTAGTACTTTTTCTTCCCCGAGTTTTTCCTTGAAAACAGCAAGATGAACATCACACAATTTGTTGAGCTTTTCTCTTGGCATACCATCTTTAACTAATTCTTCTTCGGCTTTTGCCAATTCATCTGGACCGGTATCGCTGATTATACCTTTGAAATCCTCTTTAGCTTTATCAGGATCATATCCATCATCTAATTTTGTAATAAGTTCTTTCAGTTTTTCCTTTTTCGTACCCAATTTTGAACCTCCATAATCGGGACTAATAAAACATTCACTTCGAATCCATTAAATCCTAGTGATTTATATTGTAAATTACTGAAATGAGTTGCTACTCGTAATTGAGTTAATGACAGTAGTTTTATAATATTATCGGAAAAAATCGTTTTTACAGTAAAACTCAAAATATGATAGAGTTCATACATCAACTACCTTCTGGAGTATGGAAAGGATGACTACTGAGCTTTTAATAAATCAAATAAAAAAGCAGATTCCTAATGCTTATCTTAATACTGACTTGAAAGGTTATGGCGCCCGTAAAAGTGGCAAAGTTCGAGATTTATACACTATAGATGATAAAATTATGATTGTAACAACAGATAGAATATCTGCTTTTGATGTAGTTCTAACACAAGGAATACCTTACAAAGGACAAGCATTGAATCAAACATCTGAATTTTGGTTTGATGCTACCAGGAAAATCATGAACAATCATATTGTTGCAGTTCCAGATCCAAATATAATGATTGCTCAACATTGTGAACCAATTGAAGTAGAAGTTGTTATTAGAGGATATATCACAGGTTCTGCTTGGAGGAGATTCAAGTACCTCAAAGAGAATAATAAAACATTAGTTATCTCTGGGATTGAATTTTCATCTGATTTAAGAAAGGATGAAAAATTACCTGAACCAGTTTTTACACCTACCACAAAAGCACAAGAAGGACATGACGAAGAAATTACTCCAAAAGAATTAATCTCTCGAGGAATCGTAACTAAAGATATTTTAGATCAATTAACTGAAGCAGCATTCAAACTATATGCTAGTGGAAATGAAGTTGTAAGCAAAAGTGGCGGTATTTTGGTAGATACAAAATACGAGTTTGGTTTGAATCCAGAAGGTGAAGTTGTTCTTATTGATGAAGTTCATACAGCGGATTCTTCTCGCTTTTGGTTGAAAGATCAATATGAAGAATCATTCGAGAAAAACTTAAAACAAAAAGGACTTGACAAGGAATATGTTCGCAGTTGGTTAAGGGATAATGGTTTTACTGGCGATGGTGTTGTTCCTGATTTACCAGATGATGTAATTATCAATGCTTCATTGAACGTTATCAAAGCTTATGAATTAATAACTGCTCAGAAATTCAAACCAGCTGAAGAATATGCTTCAAATGATCGTTTAATGTCCAACTTAATGAAATATAGTTAAAAGTAAATACTGTAAATCGAGTAATTTTAAAGAGATAAGAGGAGTATGGAACAAAATGGGTTATGCATTACAGAAATTTAAACAACTATCTAATAAGCAAATTAGTATAATATTTGCTATTATTGTTGTAGTTGTATCTGTACTCTTGCGTTTTCCTGCATTTTATGATTTAGCTAACACTGATGTATGGTATCTTATATGGGAGAGCAGATTGATCTTTGATGAAAGACATCTAGAGTTAATCATGCATCCATTCAGTATAATAAGTTTGTATCCCTATTCTCCTTATCCCTTTGGTTCTTTATTGCTCTACAAATTTTTCGATATCATCAGTTTCAAAAATGTCTTTGTTGGGGTATTACTCTTCAATATCTCCTTGATTTCCCTAACTACATTATCTTCTTTTTATTTCTTCAAAAAAATTTTCAAAAAGAATGATTCAGTGGATAATCTTGGATTAACTCAAGAAAATATAATGGCTTTAATTGGTAGTTTGTTATACGTTAATTTTCCTTATCTGATTTATTTCAGTTACAATTTTGCATCTGCTAGGTTTCCCATGATGGCCGTTCTTCCGCTTTTCTATCTTTTTGCTCTGGATACTATAAGAAAAAGAAGTGTTATTTCCTTCTTAAAATGCTCGATTATGTATGTTGTAATGTTATTCTTTCATCGAATGAGTGAACCATTATTATTGCTAATAATCATTTTAGGTGTTTACTTAATTTTCTTTAAATTTCTTGCAAATAAATTAAAAATCAATGAAAGAATTCCAAAGCTGAAAAATATTCTTTCCAAATATTTCATTGTTTTCTTGCTTGGTTCATTTGCTATAGCAGTAGTCATTAGTTTTCTAATTGATGCTTATTCAGGAATAAGAATTCTAAGCACTGGAGAGGGATGGTTGCAATTCCTGGCTCATTTGAATCTAATTTTTGGAGGTATTTTCTTTGAAGGTTGGGGTCCAATGATAATTTTATCCTTATTGTGCATAATTTTCATTAATTCGAAAAATATCATTAAGGACAACTTCTATTACAATATTTTATTATTAATATTATTCCAGATTCCACTTCTGATATTAATTTCAAATCATTACATTATATATTTCATGTGTATTACCCCAATTCTCTTGATATTACTATATTTGAAGAATTTCTTATTCGAAAAAGAAAATTACAAACCAATATATGGAGCAATTGCTCTCATTGGTTTTGGATTGTTAAATGTAATTGGTATAATCTTAATATACAAAGTTAGATCTAATTATCACTATGCTTACATAATCATAGGAACAATTGTTTTATTATTGGGTTTTGGGTTCCTTATTGCATTACTTATTGAAAAACAGAATCAAAACCATCAAAAAGAAAGTAAAAAACTGAATACATTTATCAAAGGAACTTTAAAAGCAATTCCAATTATTTTAACTCTCAGTATTCTGTTTTATTCCCGGTTCTATATAGATTTAAAAACTATTCACAAACCACAAGAATATCCTGATTTTTATTCCAGCATCACCCTAACTGATGAAGAACAAGAAATAGCGGATTTTCTTTCTCTCTATCCTGAATCATTATTTGGCTGCAGCCAAAGATTAGTAGCTATAAGATTATCTGTTCTTTCAGGATGTTTCTATCTAGCAGATACTCATGGTTTAGCATTATTAATATCTGGTTACTATAATGTCTCTGAAATAAAGGAGAATTCATCATTTAATCCCTCATATGGAGGTTGGGATTTTTCATTATATACTACAACAGATTATCCTACTGGTCGAGATATCTTTATTAATCTTGTACAAATGGAAGCTAATGCTACTTCTTTAGCAATAATTAATGACATTAATCTCTCATTCTTTGTAACATTAAAGAATAGTTCATACGTTGAAATAAGAATGATTGAATTCATTGATTCTCCTTTTGTACAAGATATTGATACTATTGCTTCATTAGCTCTAGAAACAGAGCATTATTTCCTTTGGGAATTCTAGTGTATAATTAAAAGGGATTCCTTAAGTAGATAAATTACATTAATATAATATATTCAAAATCATCAAGCAATTACCTACCATTATTAAGTGAGACTTGGTTTTATGTCAACAAAATCCCTCAAAGACAAAACATTACTTGTTATTACACCTGGTTTTCCAGATGAAAACAACAAGAGTATTATGGGGATTTTTGTAAAAGATCAAGTAAATGCCCTAAGAAGTGAATTCAAAGAAATTTATGTTATTGCTCCTATTTTTAGCACGTTAAAATTATCCTCTCGAGAGCGTTATTGCCAAAATTATACTTATGAGAATGTTTCTGTTTTTTATCCGAGAAGTTTTTACTTTCCACTTATCTATACATTAGGAAAAAAAATAGATAATCGATTACAGGCTGTTCTTAATACAATTGAAAGAAACAACCTAAGTTTTGATCTAATACATGCTCATTTCACTTGGCCATCAGGTTATATCAGCCAACAATTAAAAGAGAAATTCAATACTCCTTATATTCTGACTGTACACGAAAATCGCAAATGGTTTCAGAAAGAGCTTGACAAGGAATATACAGAATTTACCAATGCTTGGAAGAATGCTGACATAATTCTGAGAGTGAATATGAAGGATTATGAATCTCTGAAAAAATATAATCCCGGAGTTTATTATCAACCCAATAGTGTTGGTGGAATGTTTGAATTCGCAGAAAAAATACCTGTAAGAAAACAAATTGGGTTGCAAGAAGATGCGAAGATTATTTTTGCTTTTGGCAATCACTTAAAATCCAAAGGTTTTCATGATTTGATTAATGCAATGAAGATACTTTTGGAATCCGGGAATAAAACGATCCAATGTTACATTGGTGGTTCAGGTTTTTACTCGAGTGAAATGCGAAGATTAATTCGCAAACATAATCTCTCAGACAATGTGAGACTGATAGGTCCTATCAATAGAAATGATATTGTTAATTGGTTTAACGCTGCTGATTTCTATGTTATGCCAAGTCATCACGAAAGTTTTGGAATAACTGTAATTGAAGCCTTATCAAGTGGGACACCAGTAATTACTACTTACAATGGGGCTAGTGAGTTTATAATTGAAAACGAAAATTTGGGTTTGCTTGTAAATCCAAAATCCCCAAAGAAACTTGCAGAAGCAATTGAAGAAGCGTTTCAAAGAAAATGGGATAGTAAGTTTATTACAAAGTTTGCTGCTAAATACTCAGAAAAAGCATTTTGCAAAAGCTTAACGAATTACTTTGGGAAGATAGTGAAATGAAACAATTGAGCAAGAATATTGGTAGTAATTTCCTTTTTTCATTCATTGTGATTTTGATCATAGGATTAGTGAATATCGGTTTCCCACTATTAATTGGTTTGTTGTATAGTGCAGAAACAATGGGTAATTTCTCAGTTCTATTCAACTGGGCGTTTTTCTTAGCAATACCTATTGCTAATGGGATTGCCCCTGCCATCTCAAGATTTATCGCAGCGAAAACTGGAGATGAAACTCCGCAAATAAATAAAATCGGAGGAAAAATTACTATTTTTTACTTGCTCATGGCTATTGTGATTTTTCCTCTCATTGGTGTATTTGTTTTCCAACTTGATATTTTCGATTTACTAATTGTAATCTCAATGTTAATTGTAATAATTCTTCATTATTTGTTTAGGTATTCTCTTCAGGGTCAAGAGAGGTTTTCTCGTCTCTTCAAATTTGAAATAATTTCTTTTGCAATTTTCTTACCATTTATGATTATTTTTGGTGTTCTTCCAAACGTCTTAGGATGGACTGGACTTTCCGGTTTTCATTGGTTGTTTTTCCCTGTTATTGTTTATCACTTAGCTTTTGATATATTGTATCTCTTCTCAGAAACCAAGATGATGGATTTAAAGAAATTCTTTTCTTTTCCAGAGATTACCAAAAAAATACTTCTTTATGCATTTTTCGTTGGAATTGGAAGTCTCTTTAGTCTTGGAGTTTCCCAATTTCAAATTATAATCTCAGACAAATACTTGACTGAATTCCGTGTCGGAGTTTTAGGTTTCTGGGATTCTGCAATAAAACCTATTTCTCTGATTTCAGTTGCGATTGGAGCAATGACGATACCACGGATTACCAATTTACAAAAATCAAAAGAAGAACACGATGTATCATTTGTTAATAGAATTAATTATGGTTTAACATTGCTAATATTGCCTATCTTTGGTTTGATTTTCTTAATTATTGCGGGTTATCCCAATTTATTTGATCACTTAGGATTAACGAAATACCAAACCGCTATTTATTGGATAATTCCTATTTTCCTTTGTTTTCAGGTAGTGAACAATCTAATAGCAACGCCGACCATATCTTACTACTCTTCCTCAGAAAGGAAAGTTATAATCAATCCCATTATCTCTTTTGCTTATTCACTTGTTGTTATTGTTTCCTGGATTATTCTTGTTCCTAGATGGGATATCTGGGGATTTGTTAGTGGCATAGCTATTGGCAGTTTGGTTTTCTCCTTAGCAATACAAATAACGGCACTTATTATAACAAAAAGAAAAATCGGCATGCATGTATTTCTTATGTTAGCATTCTATGTTTTAGGAGGAGTCTCACTAATACTACTAAATTATATGTCAAACATTGTTTTACTAGTTCTTTGGTCTTGCATTACCATTTCGTCAGTGATCCTAGGAATTCTTCTCATAATTAAGGTCTTAAAAAATAGAGACTACTCCATAACATATGAGGAGCAAGCTACAACAACAGCTGAAACTAGTAACTAACAGAACTAATCATTCTTGACTATCGGTTTAAGGTGTTCCAAAGACAGTTTTAACTGGAAGCTTTTCTCTGTTTTTAATGTATCACTTACAAGTTTTATTTTTTCTGAGTCTTCTTTCAAAGCAAAGAATAAACGCAAAGTAATTTCTAAATCGATTATATGGAGTATAAATTTGTACAAATGATTCTTCCTTTTAATGAAATCATTGAAGAGCTTCATTGTTTTCGCTTTATCCAAGATATTCCAAATAATTGCTTCATCACTTAGCAAATCTAAGATCATTTCATAATAACTTCCTCGTTTTCGCATCCATTCAAAATAAGGAACAGAGGAATATCTTGGTAGTAATGGCAATCTGAATAATGATTCGAAAAATTGTAGAGATTTAAATCCAAATTGAATAAACCAGGAAGCAAACAAACGATTATACCAAATTAACGATGTTGTTGGATACTCTGCGAGTTCCTTATTTAAATGCTTAAGAGTTAAAAGCTCCAATTTTCGTTTCTTTCTTAGTTTAGGATGTACTTTGAGGTAACTAGATATTATTTCTGGATGCGTGTATGGAACATTAACAGAAGCTAAATGACTAAAAGATTTAGATGCTCCCAACATGTAGCCACGAGCTCTTGTTTGAGTTAAGAGATATTCTAACCCTAAAGATTCGTTATCAATTTCCCATAAAAGATTTCTTTGTTCTTGCATGCCTTGCTCCAAAATCTTTAGTGTTTGATCTTTTGAAGCATCGAGAATTGAATAAAATGTTTTTTTCGGGAATGCATATTCATTAGCTATTAGATTTTCAATCAAACGTCTTTCAGGTGACTTGTATTTTCTAACCAATTTTTCAGTGTATACTAAATAATTGCCACCAAAAGGACCATCACCTAATAATCCATCAAAAAACAGTTTTTCTCCATTTACTTTCTCGTATAAAGCATGTCTAATACTAATTACATGATTAGATAATCCTTCACAGTGCCACATATGCTTGAAGCAGTATTTGAGTACATCAGCATCGCTTATTACTTTGTATTGATGTGGGATACCAAGTATATCTGATACGCCCTTCGCATACTTTATTTCTTTTCCATCTGAAAAACTATCAAATGTGTATGTTTCAATGGACTTTTTCCATTTCTTGTCTGTTGCGGAAATCAATAATCTGGAGTCCAATCCACCAGATAAAAGAAAGGCTAGATTCACGTTCTCTATTGCTGCATAATTTTTCAATTGCTTTTTTAGAAGCTCACTAATCTCTGCTGCAGTTTGATCCAAATCATCCGTTTTTACATAATCTTTTGGAAAGGCATACCAAGTTTTCCTTCGGTTGATACCGTTCTCTAATACTTCTTGTGTTTTCTTTTCCCAATTTTTAATGGTAATTTTCGAGTTTCCTGGTAACAGTCGAATTTTTTTGAAATATGTTTTAACTCCTAATATAGAATGACAGAAGAGGTATTCAACTAATGCATTATAGTCTAATTCATTCAAAAGCTTTAGATGCATTGCTATTAGATATTTCAAATGTGATGAAATGATTATTTTTCCATTATCTAAAGTCGCTATGTAAACAAGATGTGTGCCAAATGGATCTGTTTTTATCTCCACATCCATTGTCTTTGTATTTACTGAAATAATAGGTGAATAACTGGTTTCTTTCTTCTTTTCTTTTTGTGGTTCTTTTAGAACCAGCATTTTTTTTGTATTTATCTGGAAATTAATTGTTGTGTCTTTTTTCTCTAACAAGAAATTATCTTTCAAAAAATCAGCAGCCAATATAACACAATTTTTCTCTTTTGAGAATTCTGTTTGCTTGAATTCCCCTAAAAACACCTTTTCAATAGCATCCCTTTTAGGGGTATTACCATCCATTGCTAGTTGTATGTAGAAATGTGTCATTAAGAGCCGCCAAATAAATTTTTAATGTAAACCTTCAAGATAAAAAATATAAAAAACTATCCCAGATAATGATTAGTAAATATCTCGGTTGTGTTAATATTGAACGCAAAGAAGAACAAACTAAAGCAAAATAAAAAGCAAGTGAATACAAAACCAATTGTTTTCATCACAGTAGCTTGTTCTTTTTTCATCGATCATCGAGTTAATCAAGAATTAGCAAGTCTGATAAAGAATGGTTTTTACGCTTATATTTTATCATGGGATAGAGAGCGCAAGTACTCAGACAAAGAAACTGAGAATTATTATGTAAAGAATGCTAAACTTTTGGATGCCAATAAATTTAGTAAAATTCTTTTTCTTTTATCAGCAATTTTATTTCAATTTTTGATTGTTTTCTATGGGATTAAACTAATACGTAAACACAAAAGAATGATTATACATGCGAATGATTTCAATACTCTAGCAGGTGTAATTTTCCTGAAAATGATATTCCCTAACAGGATTCAAGTCATCTATGATAGTCACGAGTTCACACGTTTTGTTTACAAAGAATGGTATGGTCCAATAGTTGGAAATATAGTAACAAGTCTTGAAATCAAGTTCATCAAGTATTTTGACAAGATAATAACCGTCAGTACACCAATTAAGAAATATCTTGAGACAATCTCTAATAAAGATGTAAAGGTTATCTGGAATTATCCCACAGAAAGTTTGCTACCTAAAATATCGAAAGCTAAAGCTAAAAAGGCTCTCGGTTTAAAGGTTAATGATTTTGTATTAATTTATATTGGTACACTTAGAATAGATGTTGCATTGTTCGAGCTGATTTCTGCTGTAAGTATTTTGAAGGAAAAACAACTCACACCAAATCTCAAAATCCTAATTGTTGGGGATGGTCCCTTTCTTCATCAAATACATGAGATGGTTGAAAAAAATCATCTTTCAGATTTTGTTAGAATTATCGGACGAGTTGAAAGAGAAAAAGCAATGAACTATTTGCGAGCTGCAGATATATCCTACATCCTATTTTCTTTGAAAGGAATGAACACTAAAATTGGTATGCCTTGGAAACTATTTGAAAGCTTGTTAAATGAAACTCGCGTTTTAACTATGACTGATACTTATGCTGCTCATTTCGCTAAGAAGTACAATGTAGGATATACCGTTGCATCAATCACACCGATTGAAATTGCAAACACAATTTCGACGATTTACAAACAAAAGATCAAAGATGATTTTCATATACCGCAAAAATTTGTTTGGGAAAATCAGGAAGATGAATTCATCAAAATCTACTTAGAATTAATACAAGAAAGTAAATCTTGAGTAAACAGATAATTTTTAAAATAAACCTTTATCAGAAAAAAACAATCTAGATACCTATCTAGGAAAAATTGGTTCCTTCATTGGATGTTAACTCATGTTTAAGGGTAAGAAACTAGCTGTGATAATTCCAGCTTTAAACGAAGAAAGACTTATCAAAAGTACACTTTCAGGCATCCCAGATTATGTTGATAAAATAATCGTGATAGATGATTTCTCAACTGATAAAACAGTTGATATGATTATGGAATTTGCCAAGCAAGATAAAAGAATTGAATTAATTCGACATGAAAAAACCCACGGTGCTGGGGGAGCTATTATTTCTGGTTTTAAAATCGCCCTACAAGATGAAGATGTTGAGCTTATCAGTATTATGGATGGCGATGATCAAATGCGTCCAAAGCACCTGCCGGAATTACTTGCCCCAATAGTTGAAGGGAAAACAGAATTTACAAAAGGGAATCGTTTGAAACGAAGTCATTGGAAAGGCATGAGTAAATTCAGATTATTTGGTAATCTCTTACTTTCTTTTCTCAACAAGAAGATCTCGGGTTATTGGGCAATAGAGGATCCTCAAAACGGTTATGTAGGGTTATCAGCTGCTTTTCTAAGAAGAATGGATCTTGATTCCTTATACAAAGGATACGCGTTTGAAAATGATTTTATGATAAAAGCAAATGTTGCAAATGTGAAGATGCAGAATGTCTTGATTCCAGCCTATTATGGTGAAGAACAATCGAAATTGAAGTATGGTCCCTTTATCACTAATACAAGCTGGCATTTGTTTAAATCGTATTATTGGCGTTTGTGGCATAAATATATCAAAACGTTCCATATAGTTGGTATCTTAACAATTCTAGGATTTTTAGATTTAATTGGAGGTTTAATTGCAGGGGGAATACTAGGATTCTCTCCCATTTCGATAATAGCAATTCCTTGTGCTGGTTTTGGCTTCATGCTCATAGCATTCTTTATTGATATTATAAAAGGAATAAGACTTTCAAAATCTATGAAATAATGTTTTCTAATTTATGGTGAATTGAAAGGTAGGAACAATACTGAAAATCCATTATCATAGATACGATGAACATATGGGTTTAATGGAATTAATTGACTAATGTCTGGATACTTCTTGATGAAGTTATCATTTTCTCCTCCATACACTGCCCAACCTACAATATATCCATCTTTATACATGATTTGACTTGTGAAAATATAATCTATTTCCGGATAGATTTCCCAAGGAGAGGTGTTAGCTACTAGGTTTGTTCTGTTCGTTTCATTTGCCAGGAGTATCGTCGTCAGCCAACTCGCATTCCCAATTTCAAAGGTAGCTCCTAGGTTACCATAACCCTCTACAATAGCTGCCAGTCTGAAATCTGAATCGACAACAATGTTTTGTCCTTCAACCCAGGATGGGTAACTCAAGTTTTCAACAAAAATGATGAAATCAATTGCCGCAAACTCTGCTTGCCAATAAACTTCTTGTTGCCCCCAGTTGTTTTCAGGTTTTGGATACGAATAAGTTGTAGTAAGAGCCATTGCTCCAATTAAAGCAATCAAAGTCACTGCTTTCCATTTTCGTAGCTTCACTTTTTTTAGGATGTTAAATATTGCAATTGCTGGAAGCAAGGTTAATATTCCGATAATATACAATGCTAATCTTCCAAGTATGCTAGACATAATTGGGATAGCAGCTGTTACCAATATAATAGCAAATTGACTCAAAACCCAACCACGGATGACTCGACTTCTTGTTTTATTTGCTTTTGGCAAAGAAACTAATCCCAAAGCTGCTAGCGGTGGAGTAACCAGGATAGGCGTTCCAGCAAGAATGCCTGCCCAGATTGTCTGATCAGGACTTGCAGCTCCAAAAAACATTGCAAAAATAAAAATGGCAATATCACCAACGGTAGTAAAGACAATTATCGCTATGTTGATTTTCTTTCTTTCAAAATTATAGAAGAGCACTGAAAATCCAAGTGCAAGAAGGAGTAACCCTCCAAAAATCATGATGAACGTCGTGCTGAGCGATATTCCTGCAAACAGGACAGAAAAAGCACTTTGTATAAATGAAAGAGGAAATCCATTCAAACCAAAAAACCAGTAGAGTATGACAAAAAGATCTATTGCAACCAGAATTCCGAGGTTGATCAAGATATTCTTCCAATTAGCTGTTTTTGTTTTGAAACGTCTGAAAAGCACATCATAAGGCAAGACAACATGCCAGATTGCTAGAACCATTACTGTTGTCAAATGATGAACTAAAGTAATTACCACAGTCATGAGTATCGCGAGAACTATCATTCGAATTTCTTTACTCTCTAAATAGCGATAAAGATAGAATACCACAAAAGGCACAATTCCCAGAACGGCAACTTCAGGTGCTACATTTTGATTTCTATAAACAATAAGACCAAAGAAAGACATAAAGAACATGGATAATAATGCTACAGTTTTCGAGCCAGTCAATCTTCTTGCTAAAACAAAGAAAATTATAAGTTGCACTGAGCAAATTATCTGGGGAAAAACAAAAATAGCCCAAATAAACGGTTCACCATTTGTACCCAATAAATATTCTGCCATTATCAGTATAAATGTAAATCCCGGAGGATCTCGCGCAATATCTCCTAGATTAAACCATCCTTCATAAAACACCTCACGCATATGGCGCAAGTAAAACCAACCATCATAAGCAGTTGGCATTCCTTCTCTGAAGAGTCTCCAAGCTCTAAACAAAAATCCAAATAATGTGATTAGAATTGTTAAACTAATGATTAGAAAGTCGCCTCTAGTATAACCTCGATTTTTTCTTTTATTATCCTCTGTGAATATCGAGTTTATTCCATTGGAGTTTTTTTCAGCATTTTTTAATGCCAATGAACCTAACCTTCCTTTCTAATATTTAGAATATCGTTATTCCCGTAAACTCACCAACTAGCAGTAGGAAAGCAAATAGCTGAGCCAGAATGATCATTATTCCTTCAAACGACGAAATCCGGTGATCATCTGACATTGATCTTTTAACAAACCAGAGTATGCCTGCTAAGGCGATAATTTGGAAGAGCATAAAACCATCTATCGGAGCAGAAACGATTGTAGCAAATAGTCCGAATATTAGTAAAGTCATTTGCAGAATACCGCCAAGAATATTTCCAAGTGCAATATCCGTTTTTCCTTTAGCAGCAGCAACAACAGCAATTCCATGTTCAGGAATAGCTCCTGCAAAGCCAACAATTAAAGCCATTAAGCCTACATGAATAGGAGTTTCGTGTAAAACAGTTTCCACAGCTGTACTAAGTAAGAAACCACCACCTGCGATTCCAGCAATACCTATAACAACTAGAACTATTGCTGCCTTCATGGATAAATGTGGACGTTCCATTGTGGGAGCATTTAGGAAAGGATTATAAATTGTTTTAGAAGCTCCAGTGTAAGTCTCTTTTATATCTGGAGCAGTAGGATCTATTATATTGATTTCTTCTGGTGTATCCAAAATTTTTCGATGAGCATGTTCAGTTATTTCTACTTTCTCTGCTATTTTCTTCATTTCTAGCATTTTTTCGTCAAGTTTACTTCTAGTTGGTTTTGTTGCTCTCTCAGTTTCATCATATTCTTCTAGTGCTTTCGCTTCTTTACTTTTTACTATTAAATAAACAAGGTAAATGAGATAGCTAACCACCAAAGCTATTCCAGCCATTTGTGGAAGGTCACCAGTTAATGTAGTACCTTCTTCCATCGGGAATTCACCTGCATTTAATTTCTCTATAATAGTATTAATGAATTCAACAACTGCAACACCAAAAGTTAGTAGCGTTGCTATGAAACCCCATCTTAACAAAACTCCTTCAGCCATAATGGTTGTTTTTTTAACCTCAATATATCCTTTCTTTCTGCCACCAACAAGAACTATTATACCAAGAAGAATAGCATTGAAACCAGCAGCAGCTAATGTAGTATAAAATGCTGTAACAACTAAATCATGACCAACTTCTGTGCCTTTGAGTATAAACTCCCCTTTAATCAACATAATTCCCGCAGCAATAGCTTCTGGTAAATTACTTGCTAAGCTTGAAATTACTCCAGCTACATAGGCAGTAAGTCCTATTGTTCGCATAATATTGTCTAACCCATCAACTGCCCATTCACTTGGTCTGAAAGCTAACCATAACCCAAGAAGTGCTGCAGTTACTACGAATCCTATTAGGATTCCTAATTTATTACTTTCAAATCTTGTGTTTAAAATATACATTGTAATAGTTGTTGCAAGAAGAAGTCCAATAATTAGAAATTCATACCAAGGTAACTTGATTATGGACCATAAGGTTCTTTGTTCTTGAGTTTCCTCTTCTAAAATAATCAAATCATCTATATCGATAGCTGTTTCAGTGGTCTCTTTTTTTTCTTTTCTTTTCTTCTTGTCAACCATTTCTATCTACCTTGCTCTTTCATAATAACTCAAGAGGACAAATAAAATCTTTTTGTAAGTGATTTAATTCTGACAAAATTTTCTGGTATCGAAAGATAATTAGATGGAAAGTGATAGATTATTAATCAATATTGAAGTAAAATCTTCAAGAAATAGGGGTCATATAATTGGAAATTGCGGAAGATCTTGGTTTAAAAACCTACAACATCACTGCTAATCAATTGCCTTCGATAATTGTCAAGCTGTTAAAAGTAGGACGGCCATTCTATTTACCATCAGTTGATGAACTAAGTTTACCGGATATTGCTATTGATCAAGTCATTCTTGTAATAATTGATAATTTTAGTCTATATGAAGTAATTACTTACCAACCAACTTGGATGATTAAGAATCTAGAAAACCTTTTGCTCATAGACACAGAATCCAAAATGAAATCACTTTCAGGTCCAATGCTTGAATCTACTTTTTTCAGTAAAGATAGTCTCACCTTTAATTTGCTTTCTGCTCTTAATTTCAATGGAAAACAAGTAAAGGCGATTGCTCGAAAAGAAGATATTCCCAAGATAACAAATGAACAATCACTTGTACAAACAGAAAAATCAGATGTTAATATTTATGTGCAAGCAATTAAAGCAATAAACAGAAATGATTTACTAGTTCTACATTTTGCTGATTTCGATGAGATGTATGAAAGATATTCCATGAATCCCCCAGAGGATATTGCTTCAAAAATTATAAGACGAACTGATAAATGGCTCAATCTCTTTTGGCAACAATCAATAGATGGTACAGTTATGTTAGTAGTTGGGAATGATGGCAAGAAACCCCTTGAAATGAATCTTCAAGGACAAGCAGCTGAATGGAAAAGAGCTAATTTACCTATCGGTTTTATAAAATTTCCAAAATGATTTCTTTTCGTATTTTCATACAGTTGTTGTCAGTGCCAATATTATTATAATTAATGTAATGACTAACGCCAGTGCTCCAATAGTTATACAGAACCATCCAAAATTCACTTTCTTTGCTAATCTCAGAAATAGTTCTATCGTAGCGAATCCTACGACTGCTGAAATTATTACCGCTAAAATCATTCCATACCATGGGATGCCTGCAAATGAATATTCTCCTTGCACTAAATCTATGATTATAATTAGAAGATTCCCACCAATGATTGCTGGAATGCTTAGGAGAAAACTACCACGCAAAGAATCTTCTTCATTTACACCTTCAATCAACATAGTACCAATAGTTGTTCCTGATCGTGAGATTCCTGGAATTATGGCAAGACCTTGAGCTAACCCAACAATCAGCATTTCCCAATTTTTCATTTCGTAGAGAGATTTCTTTGCGGTTTTTCTTTTCGAAACTAAAATGAATATTCCAGTTGCAATCAAGAAAACACCAATAATCAATGTTATAATATCTCCACTTGCTAATCGGCCATTCGCAAAATAGAGGTCGCCTTCTTGTAGTAAAAACTTAATCACAAGAAGAAGCGGAACTCCAATAATTGCAGTTCCTGCTGTTGCTATGAGAAGGAATTTCCAGAGGATTTTCCTTTTTTCAGATTCTGTAAACTTTTCTTCCTCAACAGATTCTTCTTCTTTTTCTATTGTTTGCACTTCAGCATTCTCTTCGTTTTCTTCTTTCTTCCTTGATTTAATATTGAAAAGCAAAAAGAAATCTTTCCTGAACCGAACTAAGACGGCAAGCATTGTTCCTAGGTGGAGAAACAATGCAATTGCTACAGCATTGGTTGGGTCTCCAAACCAGTTTAAGATAAGAACGACTTGACCTTCACTAGAAACAGGTAGCCATTCCAATAATCCTTGTACTATCGCAAGTAAAATTATAAGACCTATTCCAACCGCCATTGCATCTGCCTTCTATTCAAAGAAAAATAGAACTAGAAATACAAAAAAGTTTTCAATCATCTAACCATAATTTATAAAACTTTCACGTTTTTAAACAATATAGATTCAATATATATAGTCTAAAATTATACAGTAAGTATTGAGGAGATAGACTGATGGCAAATGTAAAAATCGTTGCTGATTCCACTTGTGATCTTCCGATTTCAGTTATAAAAAATCTTGACATCGAAATCATCCCAGCAAATGTAATTTTTGACGATCAAATATTCTCTCATTATGAGATTAATAATGATGAATTTTATCAGCGATTAGCAAAAGGTGAAATGCCCTCAACTGGTGTTCCTGCACCGAAGGTATTCAAAACAGCCTTTGATAATGCCCTAAAATCTTCTGATGAAGCAATTGTTTTCACCTTATCTAAGAAACTCTCTGCAATGTTTCAAACTGCTACATTGGTTGTTAAAAATTTCTTTGATGAAAGAGTTACTATTGTTGATTCAGAAACAGTCACTTTGGAAATGGGATTAATAACCTATCTTGCAGCAAAACGGGCTAAAGAGGGAGCTACAAAAGAAGAAATATTACAAACCATAAATGATTTTCTTATTCCAAATTCCCAATTAATTGGTGTAGTTGATACCTTAAAGTTCTTAAAAAGAAGTGGGAGAATTAGCACAATTTCTTGGTTGATTGGTTCTGTTTTGTCTATAAAACCAATTGTCCATATTGAGGATGGATTAATAAAATCACCAGGAAAAGTTCGGGGTAAAGAACATGCATTAGAAATCCTCGAGACAGTAGCTCAAAAAATCGTTGAGAATAAAAAATCCGATTCAATTATCGTAGGACACAGTCACGATCTAGTAAGAGCACTTGAATTTGAGAAAATAATTAAAGAATTACCAGATGCCCCATCTGATATTCTGATAGGAGAGATAGGTCCAGTAGTAGGAACTCATCTTGGTCCAGGAGCAATTGGTTTTGCATGGATAGGTGATTTTGCAGAAGAATGGATAAAATGAAGTTCAATCACAAGTAGCTAAGTTTTCATCCACTTTTTTAGACTTAACAAAGAAACCTAAGAGCATAAACAACATTCCTATTCCTACGAATATGAATTCGATTCCGTTTAAAATTTGAGCATTATCCCAAGTACTAGCTAGAACATTTGATAATATATTTGGAATTAGTGATCCTATACTAAGGCTGAATCCAGTTAAGAAATATTTCAAACAAAGCCTAATGTTTTCATCTTGTGTGTGTTTTAGAGCTCGTGAGAAATAAACGAAGATTATTACAATCATAGTTATACAAATGGGATAAAATATCCCCATGAAGAAAGGAGAAGTTTGGCTATCAGCAGTTTCTCCACCACCAGATTTTATGGAATACCAAAGATTAGAGCTTGTATTTGTTAATCCAAATAAAAGCCCACCAATTGTTAATACCACAAGAATTACTGGTACAAGAATTTCCCATCTAAAAGCAAAATGAGTCCCAAAATTGAATGCTATCGAGCTAAGCATCAGTAATGCTATACCACAAACTAAAGATAAGGCATAGATTTTTGTGAGAACTAGCATAGCAGTAGGATCACTTTGCGAATAAACAAAAGCTCCAAGAGGTAAAAAGACATAACCTATTGCTAGGAAGAAGAAACTACTTGCGAACAACCAATTTATCTTTTCAGTTGGACATCTCTTCAAAACAATTGTAGTAATGATTACTAGCATTGTGAAACTAGAACCTCCTACAACTAAACTGAGATAATTTATCCAACTTAATACCATTTGAATCCCAGAATTTTAACTCTCGAGAAAAAAAGAACACAAACGTATTTAAAAATTCTTTCGAGTAGGTATGCTTTTGATTATAGCTCATTTAGTCCCAAGTTCTACTTCAATATTCTTAACATAGATGTCTCTTCCACCACTGATTTTAGTGTTATTGGACTTACATTTTGGGCACTCGAAGATATTCACTAAATCAACTACGAAATGATCCACATCCTTCTTCTTTGCATCAACAGATCCTTTATAGCCGCAGTCTTTACAATCAATTTCCCCTTTCTGTGCTTCAATTATCAAATCTGCTTTTTCTGCTAAGGTACCTTCTGCTGCAATTTCAAACGCAAACTTTAACTGTTCGGTGTTTAGCATAGAGAAATCACCAACAACTAATTCCACTTTCTTAATTCTAGTTGCATTATGTTCTTTTGCAACAGCGGTAATCGTCTCTATAACACCAACCGCAGTTGAATATTCGTGCAATGATAGTACCTCAAGATTTTCTTAACAACTAACACAACTACCTTTTATTGATAAATTTGTGTATTCAACTTGTGAAGTGGAGAAATCTTTTCAAATTAAAAACTATAGTAACAAATCCCCAATAGAAAAGAAAAGTAATAATATATAAGGGAGAAAATAACCTTTAAATTACCATCCACCTCAAAAGGAAGCAGCGAGGAAGAAAAATTGTCTAAAAGTAGTAAAGCTAAGAAAGGAAAAACCGCAGAAAGAAGAAATCTCAGAGTAATCTATCCAGAGTATTTCGATAAAAACCTAACTTGGCGAATGGGTCGAAGAGTATCAACAAAATTAGCATTTGATGCCCCAGAGCTACAGAGGGTTGCTCTAGCAGCCAAAAAAGCGGGGTACGAAGTATTCCTTGATAAAGAGAAACATTACTCGAAAACTTGGTATGAGCAAAAGGGAAGATTACTAATAACAAAAGATGGTTCCAAAGAGGAACAAATACGCGAAATAGCTCGAAACCTTTCAAAAGTGAATGTACCAAAACCAAAGGCAACTAAGAAACCTGTAGATAAGAAGAAGAAAGTAAAGAAAGGTAGTGTCTATAGACAGAAATCTCGCTAATTAATTATTGTTTTTCAAGAAACTATACCGGAAGTGTAACCTCTGAAGAAACTTGGTAAAGTGACAACGGTTAACAAGAAAGGAACTTTCTTAGTTAGATCTACAAAACCACATAGAATAGGTATACAAGTTGTCAACCAAGAAATAAAGAGGTTAGGAAAAGTGGTAGATGTTATCGGTCCAGCAACAGCCCCATATATTGTAATCAATACTAGGGACGCTCAAGCACAAACTAAGAAGGGAGACGTTGTGTATTTATTGGATAAACCCCCACAAAAACCAAAACGTTCTCAACAGAACAGATCCGGAAAACCACGTTATTCTAAAAAATCTTACTCGAAAAAATAAAAAGACCTGAAAATTGCTTCTAGAAACCATCTCGAGTAACAACTTGTGACCTCTAAATGAGTCTCTTAGTTGAGTTCTAAAAAAGTGAATCCGCTTTATATATACCCTAGAGGATAGTATAATTAAGAACAAAACTCGGAGAAGAAAAAAAATGAACAGAACAAAACAAAAAATTAGAGAACAAGTCAGAAAGGAAATCGAACAAACCAGATTTAAGACACTCTTAATTGGTTGTTAAAAAAAATCTGAAGAAAAATTTGGAGGACACTAAAAATGTTGAAAAGAAAAGAACTTCAAAAGAAAATCAAGCAAGATAGAGAAAAAGCAAGAATGAAATATCTCTTAATGACTGGAAGATAATCGATCTGCAATACTATCAAATAGCTTGCAGAATCATCTTTCATACCAATATTGTTAATTTTAATATCGTTATTGTTATTCAAAAATCGATTTTATAAACTACCTTCTCACGAAAACCTGTTGTTACAGTTATGTAGCCACTTAATAATTGATTCAATTCCTTATCCCCTGTGTCAACAAGAAAAGGTCGACCGTTTAGAGAGTTAATTTTCTGTTTAGTCGCTACAACAAGAATGTTATCTTTTCCTACTTCCCTAATTACTTCTGAACTTATTTGCTGGTTACCTCTGCCAAACAAGTATCCTTGCCCTCCAATAGGTGTGATTATTAGTTTAGCTTTCTTCCCTCTTATGTGTTCAAGCAATCCTTTTTCGTTTAAATCCTTACCAATGAGTTTCTTTCCATGGATAAGGTCAACCCCTAGAAGGGTATAATCTAGCTTCAGTTTCTCCATGATCGGTCTCGTAGTTGTTCCTGGTCCAATAATATAGTAAAAATTCTCATCCATGTTTTCTATAATAACCTCAGCAATTGCTTCTTGAGCATAATTTTCGTTTCCTAAACTCCCGAATTTCATACCTTGGACATGTCTTTTCTCAAAAGGAATTTTCAAGTACCCATAAAGCTTAGCTGAAACAAAACCCGCTCTGAAAGCCTCTTCATCAATATCCATAACTTCTGCTTCTTTTATCTCTGTCACTTTTCCTTGGAGATAAAGAGCAGCAAGATCTCCCCCTCTCATTGGATTACAAGCGTAGACAGCTGAATGCATTTTAACTCCCGTAGGGATACCTAAAACAACAAGGTCCTTGCCAACTGCACGATAGATATCTCTAGCAGTGCCATCTCCTCCAGCAAAAAGTAAAAGATCGATTTTTAATTCACTGAGGTCTTTTGCAGCTTGTTGAGTATCAGTTGCGGTAGTGTTTCCTTCTTCAATGGAACCAATCACTTTCGGTTTAAAGCCACAGGACTTTGCAGCATTTTCACCCATATTTCCAGGATAGGTGATTAATTCGATTTCATTTTTGAGGGAAGTAAGTCTTTCAATAGCTTCAATTGCTCGTTTCGGTGATTCCAATTTTGCCCCAAGAGTCTTAGCTTGTTCCAAAATAGCTTGACCATCAGTTCCTTTTAGGCCAACTTTGCCACCCATGCCAGCAATAGGATTAACTATTAAACCTAGTTTCCTCAATTCCAATCATCTTTTTAACAGACTTACTTTTTATTCTTCTTCAGATAGGCCCTCCACGTAATAGCCCATCTTGCAGGATCATCTAAAGGTTCATGGTCATACTTATGAACAACACTTCTATGAGGAGCATTCTTAACTATCTCTGGATTCTCATATGCTTCTTTTACCACTTGTTTCAGTCCTTCGATGTATTCATCGATCTCTTCTTTCGAGTAAGACTCTGTGGGTTCAAGAGTGAAAGGTTGAGGAACAATAAAGGGGTGATGAGAAGACCACATATGAAATCCGAAATCAGCCATACGATACGTGACATCTTCAGTAGTTATTCCAGTGTCTTTGTAAAGTTGTTCCCAGCTGTAACGAACTTGTTCTATACGATGTCTACCTTTCGCGTAAGGAGCGCTTGCCCCGCGAATTTCCAGCACTTTTTTCAAAAGATAATTGTTGTTAAGAACAGCAATGCGAGAAGCTTCAACTAAACCTTCACGACCTAAACTCATAATCCAAGAATAAGCCTTCAAAACAGCAGGAATAACACCATGAAAACCTCGAACTTTACCAATGCTCTTTGGAAGATCATGTTTGAAATAATACTTCTTTCCATCAAATTCTACTAAAGGAACAGGTAAATAATCAATAAATTCCTTAGTTGCTCCGAGAGCTCCGGAAGCTGGTCCTCCGCAGCCATGTGGTGAAGAAAAGGTTTTGTGTAGATTAAAGAAACAGAGATCGAATCCCGCTTCTTTCGCTCTTGTAATTCCCAGTAAACCATTAGCATTTGCTTGGTCATACCCGCAAATCCCACCTGCTTCGTGAACAATTTTTGTAAATTCTTTGATTTGCGGATTAAAGATTCCAGTATCTTCTGGATTAGTAATTAGTAATCCCGCAGTTCTTTCTGAAACTACTTTTTTCAGGGCTTCGACATCTGGCAATCCATCTTCGTTAGGATAGATACTGATGACTTTATACCCTTTTATATCCGGTGCAGCCGCATCAGAAGGATGTGAGAACATAGTGGTAATAATTTCATCTCGTTTTTCTCCTTCTCCTCTAGATTCATGGTAAGCTTGGATTATGGAAACTATTGTAAAAATTGCTTGACTCCCACTAGCTGGTTGAACTGTAAATTTATCCATCCCTGAGATTTCTCTCAGAAACAAGTCTAGTTTATACATTATTTCTAGGGTGCCTTGTGCTGTGCTTTCATCTTGCGATGGATGAAGTTCAGTGAATTTTGGAGAAGTGGCAAATTTCTCATTGATTTTTGGGCTGTATTTCATTGTGCACGTTCCTTGTCCAATATCTACATTCAAGTCAGCACCAAGAGTTTGCTGGGACATACGAAGATAATGTTTGAGAACACGCATTTGAGATATCTCTGGGAGATGCGGAGGTTGTTTTCTTCTCATTGATTCGGGGATTTTAGAAAATCCATCACCGACAATTTCCTCTATTTCTTTCTCAATCTTAGGAAATAGTATACCTCGTTCTCCTTTGTTACTTAATTCATAAATAACAGGTTCATCCCATTTTGCTTGATGAAAATTTCTTACTCCGATTTTTTTGGTCATCTTTCTTAACTCCTTTCAAGTTCTCCTTAGTTCAAGCACTCATCCAAAGCTTGGACAAGTCGATCTATGTCCTCCTTTGTGTGCACTTCAGTTACACAATAGACTGCGCATTTCCCTAATTCAGAAAATTCTGCAGAGACATCTTTACCGCCGAAAATACCTTTCTTAAGCAAAGATTTGTTCACATTTTCTACCGTTTTACCGGAACCACTGAAATCCACGACAAATTCTTTGAAGTGAGGTGATTTCTGGAAAGGAATTTTTACTCCTTTTATTTCGGAGAGTTTCTTTATTGCATACTGTGATTTTTGCAGAATTAGTTGGCCTAATTCTTGTAATCCTTGTGGTCCAACCAAAGCCAAGTAGACACCAGCAGTAATACCCCACAATGCTGCAGCTGTCCCTACATATTCTTTACCTTCTTCTCGACCATGAAAAGAAGTTCGATCATAAAACACATCACCAAAACCCCATTCGCCTTCAACAGCAGTTTTAGTAACACCAAATAACCTCGAAGGATACTCACTTACGAATTTTTCATCGTCATGAGTGCCGATAAATCCTGCGAGCCCCCCACCAAATTGCATGTGAATACCAAAAGCTTGAACATCACCACATACAATATCCGCTCCGTAATTGCTTGGAGGAGCTAAAACACTCAAGGACATAGGATCTAATCCTACAATGCTTAAAGCACCGTGTTTATGAGCGATCTCTGAAATAATTTTGCCTTGATCATCTATACATCCTAAGTACGAGGGATTTTCAAAGTAAATACAAGCAGTTTTTGAAGATATTTTTGTTTTCAAGTCTTCAAGATCAAGTCGTCCAGTTTTCAAATTGAAGTCAACAAATTTTACCTCTACAACAGGTTTGCAATAGTTTTGAATTATTTTGAGTCTATCTGGAGAAATAGATTTAGAAATTAATACTTCAGAACGACCGGTTATTCTTCCTGCCATGCGTATTGAAGTACTTGCAGCTTGCCCCCAATCAAAAGTTGGGATATTTACGACATCCATTTCTAAAAGATCACCCATCATGCTTGCGTACTCAAAACATGCTTGAAATCTTCCGTGATCTTCGTATGGTTCACCAGCGTACGCAGTCAAAAATTCCGATCGTTGATTGATTTCATCACAAATTGCTGGTACGTAATGTTGCCAACAATCGCCACCCAAAAAACTAAGATTTTCCTGACAAGTCTTATTTTTCGCTAGGATTCCTTCCACATGTTTTTTGAGACCAAATTCCGAAGGAAAAGGATCGGGTAATTTCAGTTCACCTTTGAACCTTAGATTCTCAGGAATGTCCTCGTAGAGTTCTTCTATATCCTTTACTCCAATTTCTTTCATCATTTTTGCCTTAACTTCTGGAACAGAATTCGGAATGTAAGGATGAATGAGTTTCGTTTCTTTAACCATAAAATTAAACCACCAATAAATTGTACCTGTAGATTAAGCTAATCCCCCACCATCTACAATAAGGAACGTGCCTGTCACCCAACTTGAAAGGTCACTAGCAAGATAAAGAACTGCATGAGCGACATCTTTTACATCGCCTACTCGTCCAAGAGGTCTATCTGCTGCTTCTTTCATGAATTCTTCTACATCTAGCCCTAATTGTTTTGCTTCTCCTCGAAGTAGGGGAGTATCAACATCGCCTGGACAAACACAGTTAACACGAATCCCTTGCTTTCCAAAGTCAATTGCCATTGCTCGAGTCATATTTACAACTCCTCCTTTGGCTGCGCAGTAAGCAACCGCATTAGGTCCTCCTTTGATGCCCCAACCTGAACCATTGTTAATAATACTCCCTCCTTTGCCTTCGATCATAATTGGAATTACGTATCGAGAAAGCAAGTAGACAGATTTTAGGTTAACATTAATCATTAAATCCCAGTCTTTTTCCTCTAAATTCACAATGTTCTTTCGTCGCATTACTCCAGCATTATTAAAGAGAACATCTATTCTCCCAAACTCTTTGTGGATCGCTTGAATTGTTTTCTTGCAATCGGAATCAGAGGAAACATCACAAAAGAGAAATTTAGATTTTCCACCCGATTTTTTAATTTTCTCAACTGCTTTAATGCCTTCAGACTCATTGATATCTAATATTACTACAGTAGCACCTGCTTCCGCTAATAGTTCGGCAGATGCTAATCCGATACCGGATGATCCTCCAGTTACAATAGCAATTTTTCCATCTAAGGAAATCTGTTCTAATATACGACTATTTTTTGAAACCATATCTTTCAACTTCCATAAATTACATCATCTTTAATTCGAAAATCACTCATCCATAGGAGTATAAGGACCAGCTGTTTCTCCACCATCGATAGCTATAGCTTGGCCAGTAATATAGGCTGCTTCTTTTGAAGCCAAGAACGCGAATAACCCCGCAACTTCTGCAGGTTCAGCATGACGTTGCAAAGGAATTTTAGCATTGACTACTTCTAACATTTCGGGAGTATATTCAGCTTTTTGCATCGGGGTTAAAACATAGCCAGGACAAATAGCATTAACTCTCAACCAGGGAGCAAATTCCAAGGCCAAAGTTTTAGCTAAAAGCATAACACCTGCTTTGGAGCTGTTATAGTCAGCGTAATATGCATGCCCTTCCATTCCATTTGTTGAGGCTGTTAACAAAACTACTCCAGAACGCTGCTTCTTCATTCGAAGAATTGCTTCTTTCGAACAAAGAAACATTCCATCAAGATTAACCCGGAGAACCTTGGACCATTGTTCATAATCAATTTTTAGAAAAGGATTACGGAAACTAACTCCAGCGTTAGAAATTAGGATATCAATACCCCCAAGGAGTTCATCCACTTGTTTGAATGCTTGCTCAACATCCTTAGGATTGCTCACATCAGCAAGCACTCCACCTGCTAATTCAGGAATTTCATCTGCTGCTCTATCTAGAGCTTCCTGATCCCAATCAATAATAACAACCTTGGATTTTTCAGCAATAAAACGTTCTGCCGTTGCAAACCCAATACCACTTGCCCCACCAGTTATGACAACTCTTTTCCCTTCAAGATCTTTGTAAATACCCAATTTTATCACACCATGGTTTTGGATTGAATATTTTTATTAAAGCATTTCCAACAGCTATTCAAAACCACTACCCTCTTTGAAAGCAGCAACAGTTTAAAGAATTTATGATGAAAAAGGAGAACTTAATGTAAGAAGAATTAGATGTATCCCTCAGAAAACGAGGGACACACAGTCCAAAAAGAATATTTGATCAGCTCAAATATTCGCAGAGTTGGTCCTAGAAAGGAATTATTTTGCCGGGGGGCGACAAAAGTAGACCTTGTGTGCCAATCTCTGATGTAGATATGGTTTCTCATTTCCTTTAAAAATCTCACTTCAACATCCAAATATATTGAAAGAAAAAAAATCCAGAAATTATTTGTAAAAATAACTAGAAATCTATTTGAATTATGAACTTTCAAAAATAAGAAAAGAATTAAAAGTAATTACAGAGAGAAAGATAATAGTAAATAACCAATATATCGTATAAAACTAATATGGTGAAAATATTATGACCGAAGAATCCGACTATTTCCATTTGTACATGAATACTGTTTCAGGTACACCCGAGCCGATCATACGTGGTGTCCTCTTGTTCTTCAAGAGCATTTTTTCAAACGAAGAATTATCCAGTATGGAGCGAGATATTTCACATCAAGATGCCTACAGTTTAGTTAGCACACAAAAGATCCTTAGCTCTCAATACGGTGTTGGTGATGAGACCATACGACAAATTTTGCAATTAATGAATAAAAAGTTCAAAGAAGCTATTGAAAAGAAAGAGATTACCTCTCGCAAACTTGACTTTATTCGAAACGTCAAGAAGAAACATTAGATTCTATTTATTTATGAAAGAGAAGGGAAAAAAATCCCCCTCCTTTCACGCATAGTATTTGACCAAGAACGGTTCATTAATTGATTTTTCTTTTATTTTTCATTACTTTCAGGAAAGAGGTTGTTCTCTTTCAGTTTATTTCTTAGATTAAATTCTGACCAAAATGTATAGGCAAGTGATCTAATAGGTATTGCTTCTTCTGGCTCTTCAGTATTTGAGCTTTCGACGAGGAAGAGTGTCAGCCATCCTGGTACAGATTCAGGATTGCGGAAATTGTAATCGAATTTTTCTTTTGCGAAATGCTTGGCGATGGACCAGATTATTAACCTCGAAGCGAAATCCAAATCTTGATGTTTGATTAATTTAGATAATGCTTTTTTGAGGTCTTTTGATGAAGTGAAACTCGTGATGTACTTCTGGGTCATTGAAACAATTTCTAAATAATCTTTATTTCCGGAGATGATTGGGTCTTTCTTTAGCCGATTTAAGTTGTTTATCACGTTCAAATAGAAAACTCGTAAATCGTTTCCTTCTTTTTCAGGTTTTTTTACAAGAAGATTCCAAGCAATCAAGTCGTTTTCTGCTTTTGCTATTTCGAAGAGCTTGATCATTCTTTGATAATCAAATCGTTTATTGATCTCTTCAAGTAGCTCTTTAGTGAATTTTCTGCCATTCTTTCTACAAAACGATTTAAAGATAGCAAGAATAAATCCTCTTCTTTTTCTGGGAGTGAGTTTAAGTTCTCCTCGTTCTTTCACGTATTTCTCCACTTTAGGGATAATCCTATAGCAGAAATCTTCTACTTCTCGAATTAATTCCACCGGGAAGAAGTCTCTTAGGAGATCAAAATCCTCTCGTATAGCTGTTGCTGTCTTATCATTCTTGCGAATGTATTCTAGCATACTAAAATAGCTTCTATCTTTATGCTCTTTCTTGAGAATTTTTTTGAGATTCTCTTTTGAAACATATGACCCTAGTTGTATTTTACTTCTATAGGGTTTCACGCTTCTATCTGCTCGATTGAAGCTTACCAATTCAGCAGTTCTTTCCTTTTCAATATTTCCTTTCTTTTCTTTTCCACTCTCTTCGTAATTTGCCACATCAATCTTTGAAAAATCAATCCCAACAGGTAGTCTGGTGCTGCTGAAGTTTTCGTTGGAATAATTGATTGTGTTTTTGGACATTTTTTTGATCCTCGTTGTTCTTTTCTAAGTTATAACTCTCGAAGATTAATCATAAGACTTCTCGAAGAAATTTTTTTCTTCCTTGTTTTCGCACCACGTTTTCTTTATGTCTTTCTTTTCCGAAAAGGTCTTTTTTGTCGGGTTATTTTTCCCAATACGGTCGTATTCTCTATTTTAATTTTGAAAGGAGTCTTTTCCAAGGTATTTTTTTCCCTATAAATTTATAGTGTGAAAGAAACTTTGCAAATTTATAAAAAAAATAATGCATTAATTTTAGCAAGATAATTCAATAATAAAAAAGAGTGATTTTCTCTAGGGAATAGTGGTTTTCTCAAGTATTCACTATCATTTTTTCTTTAAAAATCCCTCAAAAATTGTTTCTAGAGCATTTTCGGTTTCAATATGAAGAGGAGTACTTAATAATTCCAAGTAAAAATACACATTAAAGAACAAGTTTAGGTATATTATCATCCCCGGAGTCAACAAGCCCATGAGAAGAGAAAACATTCCTCTGAGAAATTTCCGGTTATCGGTGTTTCCCTTAATAATTGTAATAGAGTTTGCACTATCAATCTTGTTTCTTGTTATGCCGTATTTTGATTCTGAATTTGGAGCCTTATCTTATGGTTACTCTATCTTTTTCGGTTGGTTGTTGGCTGTCACTTCATTACTTGTTGTTATCGGGGCTCTTTTGCTTTTCCTCTCAACTTTCAATCTTACAAACTCACCTGCTAAAGAGTTCTTTCACTCAGAGAAAAAGATGCAACTAATTGGTTTCTCTACAATTTTTGTTATCTTTCTACAAATTGTCTCTTTAGCTATAACTCAAATATATTACGCTCTTTTCTACCCGGATCTTACTTCCATTTATCTCCTTATTCTAGCATTAAGCTTGTTTCTCCCTGTTCTCCTCTACTTTATAGCTAATTTCGAAATCAAATCAGAAACAACCTATGCTCTTTCCAAAGAAACCCCCACAAGAATAAAACTAACAGCACTCTGGTTGATTTTCCTAATTGGTGTTATGCAAATTTTCGCAACTGAATGGGCTATTCTAGTAGTTGGTTTAATTATTTTGGTTGGCACTTATTTCTTCTTTTTCCTCAATCGTTTTGCAGTCTCACTTATGCCAATAATTTTGTTGATTCATTTTGCTTTCAGTGTATTAATGGCTGTCTTATCTTTCGTCAATCTGAGTAATCTTATTGAGACAATAGAATCTCTTGGGTACAATTTTGGAACTACACAAGCGATAATCATGTCCGTTGTAGTTTTAATTATCCCTGGAATAATTTCCTTAATTCTAGGCCAATCATTCTTTAGGAGATGGCTTCTTGAATGGGTTAGGAGTGTGCACCCCGAACCTGAAATGGAAATACAATTAGAATACGTCGGAGATGAAGATTAGTCACTCTTCTTCTACTTTCAATTCTTCCTCTGTTTCCTCTTGTTTTGCTTTTCTCTTTTGTTTTAATTTGTATAATTGGATTCTCTTCAGCGTAAATGTAGCCATTGTCATTGTTGTCATTACCAGAAACATCAGTGTCATTATGAAACCTGGAACATTGCCACTAATAGGTCCAATGAACCCGTAGAAATCAGAACCATTCATTATCCCGTGTACAACACCAAATATTAGTGCAATATAGTTGAGCGCATGCATCCACCGCCAGCCTTTTTTGAAGCCTTTTCTAATTAGTGCTCCAATTACTGCTATATAGATGATAATTAATGCGGGTCTTCCTGCTAGCAACCAAAAATCAAATGCTGATGTAAATACTGGAAGAAACACCCTTGCTCCTTCTCTTGCAGTAGTAGCAATTGCTCTTTCAATTGCAAAAAGCACAGGATGAAGAGTTATCATAGTTAACCCAAAGATCGTTAAGTAATGATGGATTTTTAGGAAAGGAACTTTGAAGATCTTGTACAATTCCTTCTGGAAAGGGGTGATCATTGAAGCAACAAACATAGAAGTCAGACCTAGTAGTGCGAATAACCGAATTAGTATTCCCAAACCTCCTATTGAGTTCAATAGGAAAAGAATAATTATGGCAGTAAAAAGACTACCAATGCTTGCTAAAAACACATATCCTTCTTTTTTCATATTGGAATAGTACCCCCAGTTTTTATTAAATTTTTTAGCAAAAAACTAAAAACCCATCATTCTAGTGTAGTTTTGATGTGATAAAAATGACTGATTATCTAATTGTATTGAATAAGGATGAAGATACTGTTTCTTTTGTGGATGAACCTAAAAGAAAAATTGTTAAAACTGTCAAAGTAGGACGAAGCCCACATGAAGTGTCTGTAACTCCAGATGGGCTCAAAGCGTACATTAGTTGTGCCGGAGCAAACACTGTTGAAGTTTTTGATATGAAAACTCTTGAGAAAGTAACAATAATAGAACACAAAGAATTCCGCTTTCCTCATGAAAGCAAGATCCTTCCAGATGGATCCAAAGTTATTCTTGCGAGCACGTACGCAAATAAAGTCTTCATCATTGACACAAAAACTGATGAAGTCGTCAAAATTATTGACGCTAAGAGAATGAGTCATATGGTAGCCTTAGCTCCTGATGGTTTAAAGGCTTATATCAGCAATATTGGTTTTAATTCTGTATCTGTATTGGATACCAAAACATTCGAATGGATTACCCACATTCCAGTGGGTCGAAGTCCAGAAGGTATTGATGTTAGTCCAGATGGAAAATGGTTGTATTGTGCTAATCAAGACGATGATATCGTTTATGCTATTGACACTAGCAACAATTCTTTGCAAGCAATTATTCATCTCGATAAAGTCCCAATTCGCGTAACTTTTAGCCCTGATGGCAAATATGCTTTTGTTCCCAATCGTGAAGGTGGAACTCTCTCTGTTGTTCTAGTGGAAACTCATCGTGAAATTAAACGCATTCCAGTTGGGTTGTGGGCTGGAGGAACTGTTTTTAATGCAGATGGCTCTCTTAGCTACGTTGCCAACAACAAAACGAATGATATCTCAGTTATTGATGTAAAAACATTGAAAGTAATTGATACAATAGATGTTGGTCTTCATCCTGACGGTATGGCTTTTTGTAGAGTCAAGGATTAAAGGAAAAACCAATTTAGGTGTTACTGAAATGGATGACAGAATAGTAGTAAGTCGTGATGATTGCTCCGGGTGTGAGACGTGCATTGATCTTTGTCCTCGTGATTGTTTTCATCTTGATCCTAAGAACATAGCTGTTTATACTTCCACTCGTTGTCGAGATTGTTATCATTGTATCGCTTCTTGCCCAGAAGCTGCTATTAGTCATAGAGATTTGCCTGTGGAAGACTTTCAACTCATTGCTGACAGCCTTAATCCGGATTACAAAGATGGTGATCAAACCCACTCATTTTTGAAATCCATTCGTAGTACAAGAAATTTCTTGGAAAAACCGATTGAGCTAGAAATTATGGAGAAACTGATTGATGTCACGAGATATTCTCCAACTGGTCATCATTCTCAGAATGTTGAGTTAACTTTAGTCTCTGAACCAAAAACAATTCAACAATTGAAAGATGTCAGTGCTGAGACAATTGTTTCTTTTCTTAAGAAAATCGACAATCCATTTTACCGTTTCCTTGCTCATCTTGTTGGTAAAGGCAAAACAATTCGGAAAGCTCAGAAAACAAGGCATCGATTTGTTCGAATGCTTGAAGGATTTCAAGAAGGGACAGATTACCTTTTCCACGGAGCTCCTGCAGTTGTAGTTTTCCATTCGAATAAAGACGGCACTACACCTGGGGATAATTGTAATATTGCTGCAACTTATCTCAGTATCCTTGCAAACAACTATGGTCTTGGTACTTGTTTTATTGGTTACTTAACTTATTACGCCAAGTACAACCCAGATATACGTGACATATTAAAAATTCCAAAAGACAATCAAATCTATCAAGTTTTAATTGTTGGGTATCCAAAGCATGAGTTTCGTACTTTTGTCTCCAGAGACCAGCCAAAAATTAATTTGGTATAAAAGGAATTGATCGTGAGTAAAATGACAGACCTAAAGAAATTCCTAGATGAAAACAAAGAGAAAATCCATGATATATTAAATCACATGTGGCATACTATCGAGCGAATTGCTATTCGATTAGAAGGCAAAATACCTGATATTGACTTAGATAATTCCCATGGAAACTTCATTGAATTAGCTGATGGGTGGATAGAGTCGTATTATGCTAATCCCAGCATTGTCTTTCCCTTTGGTGAAATTGGTTATTCATTAGATGGTTTATTCTGTGTATTTTCAATTGATACTAAGAAAATAAATGAGGATCTTATAGTCAAAGTAACAAAACTTTCTCGAGATAATGAGTTAATTACTTGTCAGATTTATGGTTTAGACGATTGCTTCACGACTTTGTATCATTCAAAAGATTCGGAGGATTTTGATGAGTTACTGAAATCCATCAAGAAATTGAAAGAAGATATCTTGCAACTCGAAATTTGTATTGAAGCTTTCCCTGAAGAAAATGATATGGAATCTTTCATTGAATCTTTACTGATATTTTATCAATATCTAGAAGAAAACAAAATCCTGGTAAAATTGCCAATGTATGAAGCTGAGAAGTAAGAAAAATTATAGTTTAGAAATTTCTTTCTTCTATACCTTTTTCTATTATTTCATTTGAACGTTTCTTTTGTTCAATAATGGCATCACGAAACACTGCTTTGTCTATTGAGAAAAATTCTAGGTGCATATAGTTTAGTGTCAATGAAATATCAAAAATTGGATAACAAAATGCTTTAACAAATACAAATCCAAATGTTACCCAGAGACCATAAATTTGTGAAAAATAGAAGCTTAATCCCCAAGGAAGAAGAACTCCTAGTGTTAAGAATATAATAAAGGAAGAAGTAACACGATAATAATTTTTTCGAGAGGCGTATTGCCAAGAAGTTTGTATTGCAGCTCCCACATGTAAATTGTCTCTACTCATTCCTGCGATGAACATTGATGTTTTGCTATAAAATATAAGTGGAAAAATAAGAGCTCCTATAATGAACATCCAAGAGAAAATATATGCATACATGAAACTACTTCCTTGCAGTATTACTCCAAGAATGATCATTAAAGCTGGAAATGCTATCAAACCTGCGATAAACAACAAGAAAACAAATAGTTCTTTGGACTTTCTAAAGGATCTATCTAAACCCCAAAATAAATTTGCTTTTCCATTTTCTATCGTTTTCCAGCCTAAATTTGAAATTATAGAGCTTCTATAAACGAATATAATAATTGTTGGGATAATCATAACAGAGAAGAGTGTTTGAAAGTTCTCTCTTGTTCCTAAATCCCCTCTGAACGAAAAAGAAACATTGAAAGCTGGTCCCCAAATAGCTGTTGTCGAAGGAGATACTGAAAAAAATACAAGACGTGAAACGCCGAAAAATATGAGCTCAGGGATGAGTGCAATTAAAAAGAATTTGAGAAATTGTTTGCCATACACTTGAAAGGGTTTGTATAGCAATTCTACAAATTTAGCATTTTTGTATTTTATCCAACTCTTAGATTCTTCCATTTTAACTACACACTATTTACAGCTGCTCTTTCTAAGTTGACAATTAATGCCTATAAAAAGAATACAATGAATCTTGTAAAATGTACATTCGTCTTTTACACGAAATAATTCATTACCATATACAGCGGTAGGGGAGTACAAAGTATCCCAACAACGAATCCGAGACCAAGGTAGATGTATTTCGACCAATGAACTCTGGAAACATCATCAGTTGATCCGGGATGACCGCCAAAACTCATTACGAGCAAGAGTATACCCATGTATCTGGTGAATGGATTCAAAGTAAGCAATAAAGCCACAACCAGTGATATTATTCGGTGTGGGACATCACCAAAGACTGCTCTAAATGTATGACCACCATCAAGTTGCGAGGCTGGCATGAGATTAATTCCCGTAAGTATGAAACCAATATATCCGGCGAACATCATCGGATGCATAGCTATTGTTTGCATTGTTGGGTCGTAATACGGCAGAAGGCCTGACCATTGCCCAAACGTTATGAGAAAGTCTGCTAGGAATACAGTAGGAACTTGCGTAATGTCTACTGGTGCTAATGATTCTGGGATCGGAACGACATATGTTAATTTCAAACCAATTATGAATACTGGAATGGCCACTATAAAACCTGCAAATGGGCCTGCTATACCTATGTCGAAGAGATCATCTCGAGTGGCAAAAGGCTCTTTTTGCCTAATCATTGCTCCAAAAGTCCCTAAAGTCTGAAACCCAGGGATGGGAGGTACCGGGATGAAGTACGGAAGTGATGTACTTAATTTCTTTAGTCTTGAAATTGAATAATGTCCAAATTCATGAATTGTTAATATTGCAATCAATGAAAACGTGAATAGGAAAGCATCTAATGCTATATTCCCTTGGAACAAATATTCTGTATATGTAGTGTTAGCAAAACTCCAGCCTGCAATTGAGACAGTTACAATAGTCGCTATGAATAATCCAATGTTCAAACCGATCTTTCTTAATGTGAATTGTTCTTTTGTTGATTCTGGTTTCCAAAAAAAGAATCTTACAGTTATTTGTTTGACATCTGGACTAACTTTTTCGTTTCGAATTATTAATTTCAGATTTTTTTCCTTTAATAATGAGTCATTTCGAAAGCTCTCAAATACTGCGTTGGTCTCTTCTGGTTTTTCTACGAAGAACAGCGCACCTGTGCTTTCATCAATTTGACTGTTAATAATCTTGACGTACTTCTTTACTGTTTCAGTTAATTCATCATAAGTTACTTCTATTGGAATAAATGTTCTGTCTTTTGGAGAAAAAATTGGAGTTGTTAGTGGTATTACTGTTTCTTCTACAATGACTCTGCTTTGATCTAGGATATCTAACCCTTGTTTTGTTAATGCAGAACCACAAATTCCACATATATGTCCTGATGTGGTTCCATTGCATCTCCAACATTTAACGCCATGAACAGGTTCTGTTCGACTAATTAATTCTTCACGGAGACTTTCATCTAATGGAACCTTACATATTTCACAGAAATTTTCTTGTCGATAACTTATATCTGATCCACAGTGCCAACAAAATTGTACTTTTCTTTCCTTTTCAGCTGCTTCTTCAACCTTCTTCTCTTTCTTAGGTTTTTCTTCTTTCTCTCCTATTTTTGAAGAATAGAACTCGAAATCATCTTTTTCTGAAGGCACAAAAATATCCTCAATATTCAGCTTATACGTATTATCACAACGTTTAGCTAAATAAAGACTATCATTTACTTGCAAATTATGAATCCGCTCTGTTTTTCGTTATCAAATGAGGAAGAAAATGGTGAGAGGTAAACTACAAATTGCTATTCCTAAGGCTAAAACCTCGAGAACGTATTTTGACCAATGAATAGGAATAACTTGATTCGTTGCTGGCGTTTGATACATTGTTCGAGGAATGAACATAATCAGAATGCCAAATGTCCAAGTATTATAGTTGAGCATTACTAGTAGTGCGGATAGGAAGGAGAAAATTCTGGAAATCCTTTCACTAAACAGACTTCTAAACATGAATCCTCCGTCTAGTAATGATCCCGGTAGAAAATTCAATCCATTCAGAATTATTCCTACAAGTGCTGCATAAGTCAATGGATGAATGAATAGTACCTGTAATTCGGGATCAAATGCTGGGGATATACCTGTTGATGCTCCTATCCAATCGAGCAATTGACCAAAGAAAAGATTAGGGCTCAATTCTTGGAAATCACCAATGTTCGTTAGAACTTCAGAGGTTAAGGTGCTTTTATCGATAATATATGGAAAAGCAATACCGACAAGATACAGAGCAATTGATAAGACAAGACCAAAAATTGGTCCCATGAAATACAAATCAAATAAATCATTTCTTTTCCTTACAGGATCTACTACTCGAACAATGGATCCGGCAGATCCTAAGAGAAAATAGCTAAGTAACCCTGGAGCAGGAGGTAAAGGTAGGAAGTATGGGAGTGAGAGTTTTATTTTTTTGACTCTTTGCATTAGTAGATGTCCTACTTCGTGTATGATTAAAATGCCAAGTAGAGTAGCAGTGAAGATTAAGGAATTCACATGCAGATTATCTGCAATTGTGACAAGTTTGTATATTTCTCTATAAAAGAGCCAACCAGTCAAATAAAGACTAACTAAAGTTAGAGCAAAGAGAATAATCCTCCAACGGTTCTTTGCAAAAGAGAATCGATCAGTTTCCACTTCTGGAATCCAATAAAAGAATCGCAAAATTACTAGTTTATCAGAACTTGCAGATGAGATAGATTTCCTAATTATTGTACGTAAATTGTTCTCAACCAGTATTTTGTCTTGTTCGAATTTATCGTAAACATCATTTTTCTCTGGCACTTCAATTACAATTTCTGGTCCAATATTAGTATTAACAGAATTCACAATTTGGAAATAATTGCCCACTAAATACTCCAAAATTGAAAATTTCATAGATATTCTTTTCATTTGTCTATCTCGTGGCGATAAGACAAAGATGAAATTTTGATCACTATCAATCTCACTCATGATTTGAGGAAGAACTGTTTCAGCAGTAATCTTTATGCCATCTTTTGTCAAAGGACTACCACAGATGCCACAAATATCCCCAGAAGTAGTGCCTTTGCATCGCCAGCATTTAATTGATTCTTCAGAGTGTTCTCGATTCATTATCTCACTTTTACTTTCATTAGTAAGAGGAGCTTTACATGTCTCACACCACTCATCATTTTGGATTTTTGAACCACAATTCCAGCAGGTGCTTCCAGATTCTTGTGAATTTTCATCTTTTTTAGGAGTATTCGATGGCTCATTGGAATCCAAAACAAACACCAACTGCAAATTAAAACAATTAACTAATGCTAATTCTCAGTGATGATTTTTAAGTTTCTCATCGCACTTCAAAAAAAGGAAACTAAATTATTATATCGAAAAAAAATACTTTTAGAAAAACCTATATAATAAAAAAATACGTTCGAAATAGACAATTGATACGTGAAAAGATAGAACGAGATTACAATTGGTGCGAATGAATGACTATTTATCGGATTCGAGGGTTTAACCCGGAAACAGATTTGGAAGCTGTTCAAAATATCAATAGAAAATGCTTGCCAGAGAATTACCCCAGATTTTTCTTCACTGATATTTATAATAAATTCCCAGAAGGGTTCAATGTCGCTCAAATCGAAGAAACAGGAGAGTTAGCTGGGTACGGGATGACTCGAATAGAGAAGGGATTATCTAACTTTGGTTTTGGTATTTGTAAGAAGGGACATATAATTTCTATTGCTGTGTTACCAAGTTTCCGACGCTTGGGGGTAGCTAATAAACTCATGGCTGCTGCTTCATCTGCTATGAGATTACGAGATGTAAAAGAAGTTTATTTGGAAGTTCGAGAATCGAATCAAGCTGCAATTAATCTCTACCAAAATTTGGGCTATATCTCTCATAAGCTCTCAAAGAAATATTATAGTGACGGCGAAACTGCTCTCATTATGATAAGCAAAATCTAATTTTATTCAGATTTTTAGTTGCTATTTTCAAATTCATTTGTTTTTGAATTAAAAAATAAAAAAAAGAGTGATAATGGAAGACTTGTTTTAGAAGTCGTCCATACCAGGCATACCGCCAGGCATTCCACCGGGCATTCCACCGGGCATTCCACCAGGCATACCGCCAGTAGATTTAGCAGCAATAATATCATCAATTCTCAAGATCATTTGAGCGGCTTCACTAGCAGATGAAATTGCTTGTCGGGCAACACTAACAGGTTCAAAGATTTTTAATTTAACCATGTCTGTTGGTTTTCCGGTTTCTAAGTTTACACCAGCAGTGTCAGAACCTTTGTCGTGTGCAGCTCTTAAAGCAACGAGAGCATCGATAGGATCAAGACCAGCATTCTCAGCTAATGTTCTTGGAATAATTTCAAGTGCTTCAGCGAATTTCTCAACAGCGAGTTGTTCTCTACCAGCTAGAGTGTTGGCGTAGACCTTCAACTTTCTAGAGAGATAAATTTCAGGTGCACCACCACCAGGAACGACTAATCCATCTTGGATTATGTTTCTGATGACACAAAGAGCATCATGAATGGATCGCTCAGCTTCATCAACGATTAAATCGCTACCACCACGAATCAAAATGCTGACACTTTTAGGATTTGGACAACCTTCTACGAAAATGAAGTCGTCATCACCGATTTTACGTTCTTCAACAACACCAGCTTGTCCCAAATCTGACTTATCAACACCTTCAATTCTAGTGACGAGCTTTGCACCAGTAGCCATGCTAAGTTTTTCCATGTCGGATTTTTTGATTCTGCGAACTGCAATAACACCTTTTTTAGCTAAGAAGTGTTGAGCAAGGTCGTCAATACCTTTCTGGGAGAGAATGACGTTAGCACCAGTTGCAATAATCTTATCAACCATGTCTTCAATCATTTGTTGTTCTTGGTCGAGGAAAGACTTCATTTGATCGGGACTTGTAATATTGATTTTAGCATCGAATTCAGTCTTGGTGACTTCTATAGCAGCATCAATAAGCATAATTCTAGCATTTTCAATTTTCTTTGGCATGCCTGAATGAACTACGCTTTTATCAAGAATAATACCCTTGATAAGTTCGGTTTCCTTGATAGATTCACCTTTCTTTTTCTCAACTTTTACATTATCAATATCACAAACCTTCTTGTTATCCTCATCAACAGTGACTTGCAGAGCCGCATCAATAACAAGATTAGCAAGGTACTCGCTGTGACCTGCAATAACTTTACTGCCCATAGAAGTGCGAACACTTTCTTTGAGCATGGAACGGTCAGTAATATCAACCTTAATGGCCATTTTATCCAAATGGTCTAAGGCATGACTAGTAGCTTTACGATACCCATCAACGATAATGCTAGCATGAACATCCTGAGATAATAACTCCTCAGCTTGCTTCAATAATTCACCAGCAATGATGACAACAGTAGTTGTCCCGTCGCCAACCTCATCATCTTGAACTTTCGCTAATTCAACGACGAATTTGGCTGCTGGGTGTTGAATTTCCATTTCCTTAAGAATGGTAGCACCATCGTTAGTAATCACAACATCACCGAAGGAATCAACAAGCATCTTGTCTAGACCTTTTGGTCCAAGAGCTGATCTGATTGCTTCTGCGATAACCTTTGCTGCAGCAATATTGTTTTGCTGAGCATTTCTTCCTTGGGTCCTTTCAGTTCCTTCTCTTAAGAGGAGGACTTGCTGACCACCTATATTTACGAGACTCATTTTATTTTGATTCTCCAATTTTTTTAAAATTTGATTTTTTATTTTGCTTATCTTTCTCAGTAAGCGATTTTCTGGTGATTTGTATTGATATTTAAATCTTACGTAGACTATTCATTTCAAAAAAGAATGATTGCTTAGGTTGTTTTCTTTGCGAAAATCCAGTATTGTATTTCTCCACCTAGTTTCAATACTCCTTCAAATATTATTTCAAACCCCGTTTCTTTGACAAAAGCTAAAGTCTTTTGCGGATTATTATTGCTCCAGAGCATGGGTTCTCCAAAGAACTCACTCATTCCTTCGGATTCATATATTCCAGTGTTTATAACTAATATGCCATTGTCCTTTATCATTCGATGAAAATTCCTAAGGATAAATGAATGATCTACTCTTGGTATATGCCAGAGAGTATAAACACATATAATTCCATCAAAAGAATTATCTGGAAAATCCAAAGTGAGGATATTTTTTTGATAAAATGAACCTTCTGGAATATTTTGTTTTGCTAATTCAATCATCTTCTTGGATATATCAACACCAGTTACTTTGAATCCTTTTTTTGCTAGAAATTCCGAAACAGGTTTTCCGACACCGCAGCCAGCATCTAGTACCTCTCCTGAACTAGGTAGTAATTTGGCAAATTTTTCTAATTCATTTTTGAATTTCTCATTATCTCGGAAGTTATGATATTCTTCTCCCATTTTATCATAACTTTCTTCGATGGTTTTGAAGATGTTCATAATTAACTGATAGTGAAAAATACTCAAATGCTTATTTATTAACAAACTAAATTTCTGAGGTATTAAAACATTAGAAAAAAAATTGAATGAGAAAACTGCTCTCATTTCTATTATCCAAAATCTGCTACTATGGCAATTGCTGAAGGACCAACATGAGCAGTAATAGCTGCTCTAGTTTGTACAATTCTCATTTCTTCTTTAGTTGTTATATATTCTTTCAAATGAGTTTCTGCTTGATTCTTCAACTTTTCATTAGTAGCATACACTAGAGCTATTTTTCTTGGAAAGCGTTTTCCATCATTTGTTACAAGTTTTGTAATTTTTTCTAAACCTTCCTTAATACTCCCAATAGCACCTACTGGCTCTAAGGATCCATCTTCCGCTGTTCTTATTATTACCATTTTCCGAAGAAGTCTTGCTGCAAGGTATCTTGTTAAACTAATTCTTCCACCGCGATAGAGATACTTTAATGATGGGATAAGAAGAAAGGAAAAAATATTCTTCACTAGTTTCTCTAAATGAGTAGTAATTTCTTTCGCAGATTGCCCCTTTTTTATTAAATCTATAGCTTCTTCAATCAGGAATCCCTCAGCGTAAGAAGCATTCTTAGAATCAATTATATGTAATGTTACATCTTGTTGGGTTGATTTTATATTTTTACTTGCGACATTTATACTATTTAGAGTACCACTTAATGCTCCGCTAATACAAATCACAATAATATCCTTCTTCCCTTGTTCTATTAATTTTTCAAAAGCTTTATAGAATTCTTGTGGAGTGGGTTGAGAAGTTTTTGGTAAGAAATTCTTATCTATTTCATAATTATTATAGTGCTTTTTGAAATCATAATCTCTAGTTTCTTTGAAAGATTTGTCTTCATTGATTATCGTTAAAGGGACAATTGTAACTTCATTCTTATCTGCATATTCCCAAGTAATATCTGAAGCACTATCTGTCACAATTCCTATTTTATTCATAATTTACAAGTCCATTTTTGATTTTTTTATCGATGGTTAGTATAGTTAGGAATTGTATAAAAATCTGAACAATTTAACTTATTAATGTATAAGAAGTAAAACTGTGAATTAAAAATTTTTTTAATTTTTACGCACGATAGATTAAACCGTTTATTAATTCTTAATTGATTCCAAAGTACTTAAAATCTAATTGATTATTCATCTTAGAAATTCCTGTAAATTGGTTTTATCAACGCTAATTTTCGGTATCTTATTCAGAAGTTTCTTAGCAATTTCCGCTAGAATTTGTTTTACTCTATCTGTTTTCTCAATATCTAGTCCAGGATATATTCGAATAACAATACCATCTTCACGGTTATTTATCATTGCGAGAAAACCAATTTTGTTACCATTTTGAATTGCTAATGATTCAATTAAAATCGATTGCTTATTTTTATCTAAATAATGATTTGTCGTTTTTAGAAGTCCATCCGGCAGTTTAATCATTATGTCTTCTAAAACATTAAATGACTTTTCAGAATCTATATCTCCAGTTAAAACTACATGTGGCATTTCTATCACTTTGTAACTCATTTCTTTTCTATTTAATTAAAACAAAAAAATGAAAAGAAATTATGTAGTTGCACTACTTTTTCTTTTCGTGAGTAATCTATAGGATGAAAACCCAATTAGAATTACAATTAATCCTATACCTATTCCTGCTGCAAGAACAACTCCTAGTAAGAATCCATCTTGGACTCTTTTTACTATTATTCCAGTTAATGCCCAGACAACGATTAAGCTATAAGCAATATCATTTCTGAAAAATAGCATTAGAAGTGTTATAATTGTAGCAACAGATATCACTATTATTGTCCAGAATACTTGCCAAAATTGTGTTGGGGCAATCACTGTATCCCAACCTAGATCTACAAGTGTAGCAGTCACATTTGCAACAGTAGCAATAGTAATCCATCCAAAATAAAGGCTGATTGGTACGTGGATAAACCATTTTTCTTTAGACGAAGCTTCATCATTCCTTCCTATACGTAATCTAAGATACATTGCTAATAGTGATCCAAATAGAACCAACATAGCAATTAAGGAAACAAATACTGGAAATGGCCCGTTAACTAATGGTGGATTGGATTGATAATGCCAGAAGAAAATCCACGAAATATTCGCTATAGAAGCAATAATAAATTCTATCCCAAATTTATCGAGAAACTCTGGTGGCTCTTGATCCTTTACAAACCAAGACTTAATACTATAGATTGTGAGGGCAATCAAACCTATGTAAATAACATTCCATACAAGAAAGGTTATTCCCCAAGGTACAAACAGATTAGGAAGTCCATCAGACAAGGTTCCTGGATCGACGTTATTGATAAAGTTGAAAGCAGAAAGTAAATTGATAACTAAAGTACCAATGACACCTAATAGAATTCCTATTTGTAAGAATACTCTTCCGATTTTATTCATATTAAATCACTATATCTACACTCTATCTTCTAATATAAAGCATAAATGCTTGTAATTATAAAGAAATTATAAAAGAAAAATTCGGAAAATAAGAATAACGCATCAATATATGAAAGAATCTAAACTTGTTAAGGTTGTGTTGTTGGGTCCCAGGTTACTCTCATGTTTCGATGAAAGGCATCTAATGTCTTCATGTCTTCTTTTGATATCTCAAAATCATAGATTTCCATGTTTTCAGTAATATTATTGTGATTTGCTGATTTGGGCAGAACAATAGTCTCTCTCTGTAAGCACCAACGAATGAGTATTTGAGCAGTTGATTTCTGGTATTTCTTAGCTATATCTTTCAAGGGCGGGTCATTTAGCATTCTTCCTTTTGTTAGCGGACTGTATGCTTGTATCAAGATTTTCTTTTTCATGCAGTAATCTTGTAATTCCTTCAAATAGAGATAAGGATGAAACTCTACTTGATTAACCACTGGAACGACTTTAGCTATTTTTAATAATTCCTCCAAGTGTCGTTCCATGTAGTTACTAACACCAATTGATCGGCATTTGCCTTCTTTGTATAATTCTTCCAAGGCTCTCCAAGAATCCAATCTTAATCCTTGAACTGGCCAATGAATTAGATATAAATCAACATACTCTAGTCCTAATCGTTCAAGACTTGCATCAAAGGCTGCTTTTGTTTGTTCAAATCCATGATCAGAATTCCAGAGTTTCGTGGTTAAGAATATCTCTTCTCTAGGTTCATCACTATCTCTTATTGCCATCCCTATCTCCACTTCATTATCATACATCATCGCTGTATCGATGTGTCGGTACCCTATTTTTATTGCATGTCGAACTGCTCTATAACCTCTATCTCCCGTTGACAAATACGTACCTAATCCAATGAGAGGAATCTTCACTCTGTTATTCAAATCAACAGTTGATTGTAAAGCCAAATCTGTCATTTCTCTATCATCCATACTTTTTCTGTACATTGTATTCTCCTCTCCCTAAAATAGCTTTTTTCTTTAATTTTTTAGTCGAAAATCTTTTTGATAATGCTTCTAATGTTAACTTGAAGCAAATGTTTTCCATATCAAACTCCTTTAAACGTCTTGCAAATCATATTCGCATGTGCGGAGAATTAGCTTGCTTACTCGAGGTAAGTGCTACTCCTAAACCGGGCAATGTACACCGATTTCAAGATTTTGCAGAAATCCGTTATGAGGATTTTTTAGCTTCTAGTGTCTCCTTGGGTGTTTGGCTTGAAGAACTAGCAATGAAGGGTTTACTTCTTAGGGATGATAAGATTAGCTGGCAACAAGTGAATCTAGGAAGAACAATAAAAGAAGCTGTAAAACAGAGCAATTATTTTCATCAAAGAAGTAATACTAATCTCGGTATAATCCTCCTCCTCTCACCTCTTAGTGTCGCAGCAGGATTAACTATACCTGAAGAAGAACCAAACTGCAATCTTGACTTGCTCCAAAAGAATGCTCTTAATGTAATGAAGCACACAACGGTGGAAGATTCCCTTTTTGTTTCAGAAGCTATAGCAAGTGTTTCTCCTGGTGGATTGGGGAAAGTAGATCAATACGATATTACTGAACCTTCTCTTGAAGAGGACCTTCGCTCAGACGATGTCAATTTACTAAAATTAATGGATATTTGCCAATCGCGAGATAGCATTTGTTTTGAATTAGCTCTAGGGTACCCAATCACAATTAAAACTGGCTTGGCTGCTTTAAAATGGTCTCTAGCAATAAGAAATGATATTAATTTGGCTATTATCGATGCTTACTTAGCTATTCTCTCAAATTATCCTGACACTTTAGTTATTAGGAAATTCGGTGATGAAATAGCACAACGAATCTCTAAACGAGCATCAGATATCATCAATGTTGGTGGAGCATTAACCTTAGAAGGTCGACGTGAGCTTGAGGAGCTCGATATAGAATTGAGAGAAGCGGAAGAAAAAATAAATCCGGGGACAACCGCGGATATCATTGCATCCACTATTTTTGTATACTTACTTTCTGGTGGAAAACTTGGGGATGGAAAGATAGAATAAACACTTTTCTCACATTTCAACCATCTTTGTCATTAATAATGTCCTTTTTATAGCTGTAACGAAAACATTATTTTACCCTTTTTGCACTATCAAACAAAACGGATTACGAAAAACAATAATATTTGAATAATTTAAAGGACGATTGATTGTATTGAGTGAAGAAGAAAAATCTGCCGAAGAGAAAGAAAAGGAATTAGCTTTCTACCGAAATCAAACCAAAGTCTTACGTGAAAAAAATCGTGATTTGCGAAATGCCTTATTATTAGCTGAATCTCAACAAGAAACCGAGGAATCTGAAGAAACTGCTCAAGAATCTCTTTCTGATATCAGGAAAATAATTTCTGATTCCAAAAAACAGATTACAGAGAAATTAAGTCAGTTCAAAGAAACCTTGAATGATTCTGATATAACCGCAGAATCAACAGTAGATCCTACAGGTGCTCCTGCACAACCAAAGTATAGTACACAAATGGATGGTTCAGAAGTAAAAGCAAGTCAATCAACAGCTCCTTTGTCAGCAGAAGCAGATGTTTTAATTAGACAAGTTGATTATTTGAAAGTTGAAATTGATCGTCTTGAGACTTTTCTAGAGCAATCCGAGATGGTAAATAATCGATTACAAGAGCTTTTATCTAAACACAACATCGATGTTTCTGAAATCACAAAAGCGATTAACGAAGCTTCTAAAACTGCTGTTTCACCTAAAGCCATCCAAAAACCAGAACCAGACTCAACTCCTGTAGTTACTACACCTGCTGTTCCTGCAAAAATTGAACCAAAACCTGAACCAAAAACAAAGGAATTAGATCCGGCAATCGTCAAATTATTTGATGACTTTAAAGCTAAACTAACCAAAAGAATTGGGGATGAAGATATAAAACTAGAAATCCTTAATCTTCGAGAAGAATTGATGGATCTCATACCTCATTCGCGAGTTTTCTACGAAATGCAAGTGGAATACCGTCGTTGGAAGCGAGGATCCAGTTCCTTAGATGAATTAAAAGAAGCTATTAAATTATGGGAAGCGACTATTGGTTCTATTTAGAAGCTCTTAGTCTTGTGTTTTCCTTTATTTTTCTTTTGTATTTTTAGAGTATTTTCATAAATGATTGTGAAAACGAGAGGGTTAATAGGGAGGGAGGTAAAGAAGGTTCCCTCCCATCGGATGTAGTGGAGGACTGATCCCCAGTAAGTGGGGACAGTTTATCGAGGTGAGAGGTGAGGTAAGCATACATTATTGCCTTTTCCATTATAAAGTTCAATATTACCCGTATAGTTGTTGCAGTAGCTCTCCGAGTATATTCCAATATTACCTTGCTATTACCTTTTTTCCTCGCTTTTGACCCATTTTTCCTCTTTTCCTTCTGCAATTTTTTTCCTTTTCCATAGATTCTTAAACGAAAATGCTTTTATTAGATTATTCCATATACTACCATGGTGGTAAATGAATGAGTTTCACCGAGGATGTAATTGAGGAGCTGAAGAAGCTAGGCTTCAATGAGTATCAGGCAAAAGTCTATACAGCTCTAGTTGGTCTTGGTGTTGCAACTGCCTCTGAGATTTCGCAAGCAAGCGGGGTCCCCCCGAATAAAGTTTATTCTGTAATAGATACTTTGAAGAAACGAGGTCTAGTTCTTGCTCAAGAAAGTGACACAAGCACTAATAGGTATCGTCCCCGATCTCCAGATTCGTTTATGAAGGAACTCAGAACTGATTATGAAACTACATTCAAAAAAACGGAAGATAAGCTATTTGCTCTTTATGAACGCAGTAAGAAAGCGTTTATCCCTGAATTGTGGATTCTCCGTGGTTCTCAAGCGGTATTCAGTAAGATAAAAGAAATGATTATGGATGCAAATAATGATATTAGTATAGGTATTGATAGTCCGTTTGATTTACATCTCCATGGAATAGATCAAGTCCTCAGCGAAGCAAGTGGTCATCTAAAGAGTATAACTATAATTACCGGAAAGGATGGGGTTGATAATCCTGGTGAGGTTAATGTTTTGAAATCCCTTTCTGAATATACTGATGTTAGGGTTTCAGATAATTTCCATGCTATTTGGGTTATTATTGACTCTCTAGAAATTTTGCAAGGAACTTATGCTCAGTTGGAAGGTGGAATAGAACTAGGAGTTATGGCTACTTGGTCTGATAATCAAGCATTTGCTGAGCTTTGGAAGCGTTTTAGTGATTCCTTGTGGGAAAACGCTACTCCTCTAGATAAAATGAAACTGCCTACGGAATAAAAAAAAAGATGAATTTTGAATTAAGCTTTTTGCCAGAAGCTGAATTCGCCTTCTTTTTCTTCTTCTTTCTCATCTTTCTTGGTTTTACTTGCTCTTTTCTTTGACTCTCGATCCATGATTACTTTTACGATTCCTTCGAAAAGATCTGGAACACTAACTCCTGTTTTTGCAGAAGTTTCCAAATAAATGAGATTCTTATCAGCAGCAAAAGCTTGAGCTTCTTCTGTTGAAACCTTTCTTTGATCTCCAATATCCACTTTGTTTCCAGCAAGCACTACAGGCACATCACCAGCATTTTGACGTATCTGTTTTAACCAATAATCCAAACTGTTGAAAGAATTCCTATTGGTGATATCATAAACTAGTACACCACCAGCTGCACCTGAGAAATAAAACGGTAAAAGGGACATAACAAATTCCTGACCACCTGTATCCCACAACTGTAATTTTACATTTGCTTCGTTTACTGTAAGGTTCTTGGTCATGAAGTCTACCCCTAATGTTGGCAAATAGGATTCCCTGAAACGATCTTCTGCAAAACGAATAGTGAGACTTGTTTTTCCCACCTTCCCTGCTCCCACTACAATAACTTTGAATAGATGTTGATATCTTGGTCCTCTTGTTTTAGAAATCCTTGTCCGCTCCTTGCTTGTATCCATTAATTTTGTTTTTTCTACATTGATTTCTTATATATGTGTTCTTATTTTGGTAAAAACCATTTTTTCTAAGAGATTTTTTCATCTATCGTCGAGCCCACAATTCTACGCCCAAAACCTTTTGTTTTGATACTAAGATTCTTGGATAATAGTTTTCTGCGGGGAATACTCCTTCGGGAAGGGTTGTGATCTCTTCTAACCTGAAATTTCCTTTCCTCAAATCTGTCTTGTTATCTCCAAGAATGATATAGAGTTTTGCTCCGGCAATTAGATAATCACAACTTGAACCTTCAGGTGGTTCCAAACTCAACATAGTTTTCACTACTTTCGTTAATTTCGGTGGAAGATCTACTAAAACTGGTGCATCTAAATCGATTTCCGTTGTTGCTGCTGTTTTTGTAGTCTTTGTTGGAGTTATTGTTTTCTTCTCAGGTGATTTTGCTTTGGGTGGGGTTTTTGGTGGAGAGGCAACTTTTGGTGGTGCATTTGTAGCTGTATTTTTTGTGGGAGCTGGTTTTGGTATTTCTGCTGGTTCAGCATCTCCATGAAATCCTCCAAGAAATTCCATAATTGGTATAAATTCTTGATCTATTCCCTCTGTTTCTTCAACATGCTTTGTTTTATAGGCATGTTGCAATCTTAGTGCAGAAGCTTTTCTAGCAGATGCGAATTTTTGCACAATAGAAACTTTAGCACCTTTGAAGATATAGTTGATGTGGTGCGTGTGAGAAACAACAATAACTAGTGATGATGAAGTTAATTTTACTTCACTTGTTTCTACTTTGATATCTTCCCCTTCTTCGTCGATAATATAACAGTCTAGTAACATTTTCTTCACTTTCAATAGCACTAATAAGAATTATTGGTATTTACCTTAAAAAAAGACTTTCGTTAGCGTCAATTTTTACCCATACTAAATACTAATAATACTTGGAAACGCAATTTTCTCTAGCATTAATACGATGAAAACCATATCAGGTGATAAAAATTTTGCAAACAGTGGATAGAAAAAAAGTCGCAGAAGATGTCCTCGCATTAATAGAACAACAAGGTTACAAGAAAGCAAAAGATATGTGGAATTTCTTATTCACAGATCCGGAAATACAAGGGACAATAAAAGCTGCTAATCGTCTAGCAGTAAAGTATCTAAATTACACTGATCACGGGTTAGATCATGTTGCTATAGTATGTAGAAATGTGCTAGAAATACTGACTATTGTGAAAGACGACATTACTCCTGCATTTATCCGTCAAGATTTAGGGGACAATGATGATGTAGCAGTTATTTGTCTCGCTGCGAGTTACCTACATGACGTTGGCCACATCATTCATCGTGAGTACCATGAATTAACCTCCTCATATATGATAAAGGACCTTCTCTATGATAAATTGAAGAAAATGTATCCGGATGTTGATAAACGTATAGAAATTCTTTCTCACATCCAACATGCCGTCCTCTCCCATGATGATGAAATAAAATGCTTAACTCCAGAAGCGGGTTTTGTTACAATTGCTGATGGTTTGGATATCTGCGAAGGTCGTAGTCGCAAACCCTATGATTTGGGTAAGGTGGACATACATTCTATTTCAGCCTTAAGCATTTCAAAGATTGAAATCAGAAAAGGAACAAAGAAGAAGCCTTTGCGAATTAATATCTATATGATGTCTGAAGCAGGAGTTTTCCAAGTTGAAGAAGTTTTCCTACCTAAGTTAAGAACTTCTGGGTTAGCTGAAGATATAGAAATTAACACTCTAGTAAATGGAAAACCACTTGCTTTGTCGCAAGTTTTACGAATGTATAAGAAATTTGAGGACTAATCGATTCGCCAATAAGGCTTCAAGATATTCTTGAGTTCCTCGAGAGTTTTCTTTAATTGCCCCTTACTCCCACTAGATGATAGATTTGACTCTGCTTCTTTACTGAATTCATAATCTGGAATAAAAGGAGAAATGCTAGCAAGAAATGCTTGCCCTAGTTCATTAAATTTATATCCACCTTCCAGTGTCATCACTATTTTTCCTTCACAAACTTCTTTAGCTAAGTTGGAAATTCTTTCCATTATTACTTGGAAACCTAAAACAGATTGCCCAAGATAACCATAAGGATCACCTAGTAATCCATCATATCCAGTGGATACAAAAATTACTTCTGGGTTATACTCTCGAACTACTGGTATTACTATTCTATCAAAAGCGGAAAGATACTCCTTATCTCCAATTTCCATTGGCAAAGGTACACATATATTATATCCCTCACCTTCCCGTTCGCCAATCTCTGTTGTTCTTCCTTGGAATGGAAAACTAAATCTGGGATCTGCATGAAGAGATAGTGTCAATACATCACTTCTATCATAGAACAAATCAGCCATTCCGTTTCCATAATGATTATCTATATCAATTATCGCGATTCTTTTTATCTTCTGTTCTTTAGTTAAATAATTAGCAGCAAACGCACCATTATTGAAGAAGCAGAATCCCATGGCATTACTGCGTGTTGCATGATGTCCTGGAGGACGAGCTAATGCATATGCAACATTGTTAGGTTGTTTTATTGCAATTTCTGCTGCAAGTTTTGCTCCGCCAACCGCACGAAGTCCAGCTCGAAAAGTATACTCATTTGTTATTGTATCACCGGTAATTGCAGTAACTCCAACCATACTTCCATGCTTCACGGTATCTACTAATTGCTCAGTGTGAATGGTGTATAGGTCTTTTTCATTCACTGCTTCTGGTGAAGCCATTTTTACATTTGGACTGTCTAATAAACCGGTATCTGTAATTGCTTTTTTTATAATTTTTAATCTGCGTGGGCTTTCAAGAATTTGTGGCATTTTATGTTTGTAGTAATCTTCGTGTTCTATGAAAGTGAGCAATTACTTCTAACCTCTCAAGATAGGTGACTATAATTTTTGATAGCTGTATTTTTACTCATAAGCTATTTTATCTTTGTGCATAAAATCAGCTAATATCCATCTCTACAGCTCGTTTTATTCTTTAATAGCTTTTTCAGCTAAAATTAGAACGATTTCAATTTGTTCTTTAGCTGTTCCAAGATAATTTCCTGGTGAATCAAATATTTCTTTCAAATCCTTTTCGGAAATGAATTCAATTATTTCTTTGTCTTTTTTGAGCACTCCAAGCAAATGTGTATTCTTTTCTACTGCAATCATGGAATTCTTTCTAAGCAATTCGTGGGCTTCTTGTCTATTCATGCCATTATTTACTAATTCAGTCATCACAGCTTCTGCCATGATCAATCCCTTAGTAATATCAAGATTTTTCTTCATTTGTTCTGTTTTCACAACTAGTCCCGAAGTTACAAAATCAAAATCCACGAGCATTTGATCTATAGTCATGAAAATCTCTGGATAGATGTACCTTTCACTTGCACTATTAGCTAAGTCTCGTTCATGCCAGGTAATTATATTTTCTAACGCAGGGGTAGTATAGCCTCTCATTATCCTTGCTAAGGCACTCATTCGTTCACTTCTTTCAGGATCCCTCTTATGGCTCATTGTGCTAGAACCAACTTGTTTATCCGATCTGAAGGGTTCTGCCACTTCTCCTATTTCTGTTCTTGAAAGGTTCCTAATTTCTGTCGCGAATTTGTCAATGGAGCAGGCTAGTAGTATTAGTTCAAGGAAGATTTCTGCAACTACTTCTCGAGAGACCAATTGATGTGTAATCACAGCTGCTTTTATGTCTAATTTTTCCATTGTGATTTGAACAATTCTATCCGCATGTACACCATAAGCAGCTCTTGTGCCAACAGCCCCTGAGAGTTTCCCAACAACATTCTCCTTTTTGAGTCGTCTTATATTTCCAAGATGTCTTACCAGTTCTTCCAACCAAATCGCGATTTTATGCCCAAAAGAGTATGGTACTGCTTGAGAACCATGTGTTCTTCCAATACATACAGTTTCTTTATGCTCAGTAACAATTCCAATAAGGTTCTTTATAGATTTTATAATCCTCTGTTCAATTAACTCTAATGCTCCTTTGGTTCTTACTGCTTCTGCAGTATCTATAATATCATTACTTGTTGCTCCAAGGTGTATGTATCTCCCATATTCTCCACATTGTTCTGCAAACGCTCGAACAACAGAAGCAATATCATGATAGATCTCTTTTTCAATTTCATCTACCCGCTTCAATTTTACGTATTTTGTAGATGCCTTCTTCTCGATTTCTTCTGCTGCTTTCTTTGGGATATTCCCGACCATTGCATGTGCGTGTGCAATTGCTGCTTCTACTTTCAGTAATAATTCTAAGCGGTTTGCTCGAGAGAAAATCTTTCTCATTTCTTCGCTTCCGTACCGCCAATCGATTGGGTGTAAACTGTCTGATTTTTTCTTGGACATTGTTCTCATTCATCCTTTTTCTGCAACATGTAAACTTACTAGTTTGTTTTTAAAACTGTTTCTTGTCCTTATGAAAAAGGCAATTAGTCAGTTTTTGATCAGTCGAAAGTTTCCTTTCAAAATTAACTTGAAGGAACCACGAATAGCAGCTAATATACCTATAATTATACAAGCAAGAAACAGAATTGATGGGGTAAAATACCTATCAATAACTAAATGCCAAAAACTAAAACCAAAGAATAATCCTATTGCTACAAAAACACTTGCAGAGGTTAGAATTGACTTCTTTGAATAATAGGAAAACGTGCCGATCAAAGCCACTAATATTATCGGCATATAATATGCGCTGTAGAATTTGTAAACTCCTCTTGGCATTAGTATATGCGTTAAAACGGTGTAGATTGCTATCCATTCAAAGAATTCAACATTGTCAAGGTTCTTTCGACTGGAACGCAAAAACAGGAATACAGCTATTATACTTGCTGCGAGAATCATCAAAAACATAGAATTAATACCAAAAGCAATGAAATTCACAAACCATTCTGCCATATTCAGTTGTTTAAATGACCACGAAAGTTGTATTGTATTATTTATTATTGGTTCAGGTATTTCAGCTCCTAAACTCAAGAATTGCCCTGGAAACAACATATGTGCCCCATAATGAATTGGTGTTATGAAAATCCAAGGTATAGAACAACACAAGCAAATAACTACATAATAGATTGCAATCATTATGCTTTCTAGTAATCCTTTCTTTATTCCTTCATTTTTGACTTTTTCTCCAAGCATTACCATAAAAAGCGGATACGTGAAGAACAAAGCATTCTGCTTAGTCATGGTTGCAATGGCTAACCAGAAAAAGGCATTCCTCCATTTTCTTTTCACAACAAAATAAAATGAGATAAGTGTGAACAGGGTCACCGGTCCGGGATTTAACCAATACACCCCATTATAAATGATATTTATTGGCGATAATGTCATAACAATTCCACCAATAATTGCAATCAACCTCGAATGTTCACCTTTGATTATTTCTCTCAATATGAGGTAAACAACCCCTGCACATGCAGTATCTGCAAGAATCATAGGGAAAGCCATCCATAAATTAGTCATCCCCGGACGCCAGATAGCCACAAGAAAATATAGGAAAATGGGTGGATATGAGTAATAATACAATGGATCACCTGGAACAGTCAATTTCCAATCTGTAAAGGGGTACCAACCATCTTCAAACCATGCTGTTATCCAGTTATAATAATAAAAAGGGAAATCTCCATATCCTTCTAAATAGGTATTATTTGGGTAAAAATTAACATATCTATCCCAAATTATTTCAGATGATAGTGCTGCATAATCCAATCTGTAATTATATGCAAGGAGTAATCGTACTAATATTCCAAGAGTTATTAGAAAAATAATAATCGTCGCACTTAGACCAAACTCAATCCAATCCCTATTTTGAAGCCAATCCTTAATATCTTGAAGACCTTTCGCTAGCTGTGTTTTTTCTAGTAGCTGGTTAATTCTTGACCGATTATTTCGAGTTTCAGCTGTCATCTTGAAATCCCTGCAATGAAGAATAAAGGATTTCTTCCCTCAAAAAATTTTCTTAAGAATTAATTTATATTTTTGGATAAATAGACAATCCTAAGACTCCTAGTCCCCCATTGATCCCAATTGTTGAACAACAGGATTCAATTTGTAATTCTCCTTTGTTTACTTTGAACATAATACTTAGATACTCAAGTAATCGGTAAGCGTTTTGTTCGCTTAAAGCATGAAAGATTGTTCCCGTAAACTTTCTTCTCACAAAATCTTTCTTGATTAATCTCCCAATTTCTCCCAATCCTTCCTTGAATGTTCGAACGTTTTTACATGGTTCGATTTTCCCCAACCCATCAACATTGCACGCGATTAGTGGTTTTCCTCCCATTATTCCGGAAAATCTTCCAAGGAAATTACTCCTTCTGATTTTTTCTGTATCATGAACTATGAAATACGTTCTATGATAGTGTCTTAACCATTCAGAATACATCATGATTTCTTGTAATTCTCTTCCTTTTCTATCCATTTCAACAGACTGTTTTGCTATAGTTTTTAGAATAGAACCAGCTGCTAAAGAATCAACAATATTTATCCTATTTGCTAATTGAGGATCATTTTTACTTATTATTTTTTTAGCTTTCAGAGCATTTCTGTAGTTTTTACTAATTTGTGAGCTAATGGTGTTTACGATTATTGGTAATTCATTATCTATACTTGTGAATGTTTCCATGAATTTTTCAGTCTGTATTGGCAGTGAATCAAGTTTTCTATTCTGAATTAATAATCCTAATATTTCAGGCAAAGAGATTTCAAATGGATAACTTTTCTTGGCTTTTCCGTTTATTTGGACATCATAAGGAATTATCCTTATACCAGAACTTTCAGCTTCTTCAGCTGTAATATCAGAAGCTGCGTCAACAAAGTGATTGTAATTTAAGCCACTTTTTCCGAGGGGTGCAGATTGTTTTACTAAGAAGGGGTATGTACCTCTGATATTTTTCTGCTTGTCAATATATACAAATAAAATATGTGGAGGATTACCATGGGAATCCAAAGTAAAAGTAGCTAAATCTCCCTGCATATGGTTTTGTAATTCATTATCATCTAAATCAAATATTGATGTTTCATCACAAAGAGGACATATTGCGGTGTATCTCTTGATACTTTTCTCGGACAACTCCACCACCTATTTGACTTCAGTGATTAAACTCAAATCACTGGTAAAATTGTACGTTGTCTAAGGCAATTATTTATCTTTTGTTTGAGGAAAATTCAAGCTAAAATTCAAATTTTTTTTAGGAAACCTCTAATTCTTGGTCAAACATTGGTTCTCCCACTTGTTCCTTAATACTTCTAACGATTTCAGGACCAATTGTTGGTATTCTGGCTAATTCCCGTGGTTCTGCTCTCCTAAGAGAAGCAATCGATTTGAATCCGGTATTGAAAAGCATCCTAGCACGAACTCTTCCTATTCCTTTCAATTTTACAAGTGGAACAAGTTCTTTCTTGATTCCATGTGATACTCGCAGGTGAAGTTCTCTCAAGCTCTTTTGTATCTTTGTGAGATTGAATAATTTTCCAATTTCAGAGGCTGAATAAAGCAACCATTTTGCGTTATCAGTAATGTAAAGAATATCTCCACTACCCACGTTAAACCTCATTATTATAGCATCTTCAGGTTTTTCTTGAATCCATTGTTGTAATAGCAGAGCGGATTTAAGTGTCATCAAGAAATACTCATATTCTGGGTCCCATTCTTCAGGTGTCTCTATTAGGAAACCCTCGGTATAATCTGTTAAGAAACGCTGCAACTCTGTTTGATCTTTTTGCCGTAAATACAAATTTCGTAAATCAGGAGTAGCTGCAATAAGATGGAAATAAGCAACTTCAGAAATAAGTGATTCCGATTGATTGGCTTCTTTCAAACCATTTCTCAGAACAACTGCTGATAAGGGATCAATATACAGCTGACTCACTCGTCTCCCAAATTGGGTTGCGGATAACTCCGACCCCTCAGTTTGAAGCATACCTTCGTCTACAAGGAATTTCAATACTTTTTTCACTTGAAATTCAGTGGTACTAATGTCATTTTGATGCCCGAAAAATGTCTCTTTAATGAAAATGGCAAGATCTTTCAAATCGGTGACATAGCCTATTGCAATAGCAGCTAAAATATGGGTTCGCAAAGCGCTCTCGTTTGCAAGTTTAGACCAGATCATCTCTGGTTCACCTAAACAATATGTTTCCATAAAACGCCTAGTATCTTGAGCCTTTTTCGCTATTATAATTGATTCTCCTTCTGTATCATATTTTGGTCTACCAGCTCTACCAGCTTGTTGCTTGTACTCTAATACTCTTATTGGTTGATTCCCAACTCCAACTTCATATCTTGAGAGGGACATAATAACTACTCTTCGCGCTGGGAGATTTACTCCAGCAGCAAGAGTAGGTGTAGCACAAACACATTTGATGAGATTTTCTTTAAAACCGCTCTCAATCATTTTTCTATGGTCCGGCTTCAATCCTGCATGATGAAATGAAGCTCCTTTTCTTACAATCTTAACTAAGCGTTCTACTAAGCTTGTTTTTTCTCCCACATTAAGCATTCTGTCCGCTAGTTTCTGTAATTGATTTCTTTCTTCCGTGGTAAGTAGTCTGCTGATCGCTTGACTAATTCTCTCAGCTGTTGATTGTGAACTTCTTCGAGTATTTGCAAAAACGAGTAATTGTCCCTTATTCTTTATCGTGTCAAAGGCAATATCGATTTCTGGATGTTTAGTACTAACGCTAGGTATAGGGATGGTACTTCCATCAGAGAACCCAACAATACCATTCCAATAGACCCCCTCGGATAATTTCACAGGGCGCCAACTTGATTGCACTAATTCAGCATCAAGCCATTCTGCAATTTCATCAGCATTGAATATTGTAGCAGACAAAGCAAGAATCTGTGTATACGGGAGCATTTTCTTTAAACGAGCAAGAACAACTTCAAGAGTAGGACCTCTATGAGAATCATCAATTAAGTGAACCTCATCTGCAACGATTATTTGAACTTCTTTTACCCATTTAACATCATGTCTCAGTAATGAATCCACTTTTTCATTAGTGCAGATGATAATGTCATATTTTGCTAAGCGATAATCAGAAGAATCGAAATCACCCGTAGACTGGATAACTTTAATGCCTAATTCCTCGAATTCTTGGAAATCATCGAATTTTTCTGCAGCCAGAGCTTTCAAGGGAACCAAGTAGAGAGCTTTCCCTCCTCTCGAGAGAATAGCTTTCAGCATAGCTAATTCAGCAACAAGAGTTTTTCCAGAAGCTGTAGGAACAGCTAAGACAAGATTTTCGCCATCAAGTAATCCTTTCTTGATAGCTTTAACCTGAGGGGGATATAAAGAAGCAATCCCTCTGTTAATGATGAGTTTCTTAGCCTCTTCAGGCAAATCAAGATCCTTAATCTTCATTATCGCATCTCAAATGACTTTTGTGAGTAAATAAGGTAAAGGGGACACTGAATTATAGTGAAGGGATAAATAAAGACTCAACGGAAACTAGGTGCGCTTAACGAAACCAGCTTTTGGTTGGAAGAGCATGCCATCTTGACGCATTCGTTCAATGTTTCGCTCTATGAAATCTTTAGTCATACCAAAATCATGAGCTTTTTCAATGATCCTATCAATGGGGACCGCTTGTCCCTTGTTTTCTAATTCCATCTCAGCGATAAGGTCCATAAGGGTTTCAATCTTACTCCGAGTGGAAGAAGAAGCGCCAACCATAACAACATCAATATCTAATTTGCCGGTTTCAGGGTCGATACCAACTTGCCGTAAAGATACAGACAAAAGCCTAATAGCTGCTTCAGCATCTTCAATAGAAGCTTCACTACGAAGAGCCATTCGAGCATGGGATTCAGTAAGACGAATTAATGATTCCAATTGACGAGGAGTAATAGCAATAGGAGAGTCACTAGCTTCCCCTGCTTTTCGCATTTCAAGATAGAATCCTTCTAAGCGAGTAGCAGCTTCCTCAGAGAGCCGTGGATGAGAATTCAGCTTGGCATAGCTGATATATTTCTTAAGAATCTCCTTATCAATAGGAGTTTCTTTTTCAGTTACACCTGAAGAATGTAAACGCAAAATGTGTTGGGCTTTAACTTTATCAATATCCGCTTCCGGTTCATCACGAACAATCCAAATTAAATCAAATCGAGAGAGAATAGTAACTGGGAGATTAATGTTTTCTGCAGCACTACGAGAAGCAATATAACGACCGAATTTAGGATTGGCAGCAGCAATAATAGAACAACGAGCATTCAAAGTAGCAACGATACCAGCCTTGGCAACAGACACAGTTCTTTGCTCCATGGCTTCATGAATACTACTTCGATCTTCAGTACGCATTTTGTCGAGCTCATCAATACAACAAACTCCTCTATCAGAAAGAACTAATGCTCCTGCTTCTAATGTGAATTCCCCGGTATCCTGATCTCTTAGAACTGCTACAGTTAATCCTGCTGCAGAAGTTCCCCTGCCTGAAGTGTAGAGAGCTCTTGGAGCTATTGTTGCCACATACCGAAGAATTTGACTTTTTGCAGTTCCTGGATCGCCAATGAGGAGCATATTGCTTTCCCCCCTAATTTTAAGACCATCAGGTAATTCTTTTGGTATCCCTCCAAATAGGAGGAGGGCGATTGATTCTTTGATATCTCTGTTACCATAAATTGATGGAGCCAGTGAATCCACTATTTTTGTGTGAATCCAAGGGTCCTTAGCCAATTCTAGAATTGCTTGTTCATCTTCCTCACTAATCTCTAATGCTTCTCGATCTTGCTCTTCAGGAATAACAAAGTTAGCGTTCATATTTATATGGAAAGTAGCTAGTTTTCCTGGAGTTTTCTTTGAAAAATCAGGTATAGATTGTAAAACTCCTATAACAGAAATTCTATCTCCAGGTCTCACTCTGTCCACCATGTCGTGTTTAAGTAACACTGAAACTGATCGAGGCATTTGTCCTGGGGGGAGGTTCTCAGGACGTTCTTGAATTGTTACTTTTTGCCAATCAACAAATTTTGATTCTTCTGTGAGTAATTTAAAGGGACCAGCTCGACCACACCCTGGATTTTGACAATGGTGTGGAGGGTTGTATCGTCCTTCTTCTTGTGGTAAAATCATAATTTCTTGGCAATTCTGGCATTGGAAGAATCCTTCAATTAATAATGGTTTCACAACTGTTGCTCGAGTTGTTATTCCATATAACATTACTAGTTTGCCCACATCATCTGCTCGAATACCTCGAAGTGGTATTATATCTGTTTCAGACATATTAAAGAAACGAATGAAGAACTCTCGAGTTGTGAACGCATAATCAGAATCCTCGATTTCGACGACTTCTGTTACAGCTCGATTTCCTGCTTCCAAGAATTCCCTGGGTTCATCTATGGTTCTTCGAGCTAATTCAGGATTGAATTTAATAACATCTGTAAAATCAACTTTAAGGGAAATTTCATCTTCAACAGTCATTTGTTGAATTTGCTCACGGTAAATATAATTACCATCTTCATCTCGAAACTCACGGATAAATTCATTAAATGCTGCTACTGGATCAGTAGTATCTGAGACCAATTCAATTCTACCCCATTAATACTATTCATTTTATTTTTTAATTCTTTTTCACACTTATTTTTTGCTTATAGAACCATCATTTAGCTACAACAATACAACAAAGGAGGTTAGAAGCAAGGATTATTCTTGCTGCAGTCAAGTAGGGAGGATTCCCACTGCTGAAGTTGATCTTTTAGGGTTTTGAACAACCAGAGCTCTTCTGGAGTTAAGTGTTTAATAAATGGTGAAGGATCTCCGACTTTCTGAGATAATTTTATAATCTTGAATCGACGTTTTGAGATGATATCTTTTAGTAAAGCTTCCATTCGTTCTCTTTCACGGAGTGCGTATGAATCAGTTTTCTTAGCTACTTCTTCAATCTGTAAGGAAACTACTGGATAGAAATCAGGATCAAGTTCTATTGGTGTTTGGCTCTTAGATTCATCCCAGAGAATGGTTTGCATATATGGAATATCGAAAGATTTCATATTCTTTATTTCAACTGCTTTTTGTTCAGCTAAAATACGAGCAACCCAAAGAGGAACCTCAAATTCGGAACCCTTGATTAATTTGATTTTTCTATCACCAATCTGAACCTCGGGATTATCGATTAAGCATTTGATTTGTACGGGTTTCTCCTCAAAATCAAAGACAATTCGTTGTAATTCAAGATCTGGGTCGAATTCACTCACTCATTATTCACCTACTTATTCTTTCCGGATTACGTACTGATTCCTTGGTTCGATGCTCTTTCCGCCCTAATTTAATCTTTGCTTTAGCATCAAAATCAGCTGGTGCCCAAAAAGTTCAATCTTACTTCTACTTAATATTCTTTTTCCATATCGAATTTGTTGCATGTTACAGTTCCATATTCAAGTTCTAAATGGTTGGTATGATATATATAATATAAACACCAAGCTAGGGGAGTTTGACGAAAGTATTCGTAGTTTGAGGAGGAAGAGGAAAAAAAAGAAAGAGGTGGAGAAAAACTGAGTCAGTTCTTCTCGAGTAAATGGTCTGCAGTGAAATCTGAAACTTTCTTGATGTGAAAGTCTTCTACGAGAATGTTACGAACTTCGCGCGGGGAAACGGATAAGGAAACCTTGGTGGTTCGACCGTATCGTCCCATGCTTACGACTTTCGTATTCACAATACCAAGCATCGAAAGCTCATTGAGGAGAGAATTAGCTCTTCTCGGAGTAATTGGTTCAAGAGCAGTGCTTTTGCAAAGCTCTTGGTAGACTTTGTACAAGTCTCCTGTAGTAATAACTTTCAGTTCGCTTTTCTCTAAAACATAAACTGACCACAAAACGATTTTGGTTTGAACAGGAAGAGATACCAAAGCTTCCTGAACGGTATTTCGTTCGATTTGTTTCGTTGCTTTTCGCACATGAACTTCAGATACCCTCTCTTCACTACTTCTCTCGGCTAGTTCAGCAGCAACTCGCAATAAATCTAATGCTCTGCGTGCATCGCCCCACTCTTGGGCTGCTAATGCAGCGCATAGACTCACTACGCCATCCCCTAAAACTCCGTCATTAAAACCTTCTACAGCTCGTTCGCCTAGAATATCCTCTAGCTGTGCTGCATTGTATGGTCTAAAGACTAATTCTTCTTCAGAAAGACTTGATCTTACACGTGGATCAAGGGTTTCTTTGAAGGATAAATCGTTTGTAATACATACAAGCGATACCTGAGCTTTCTTGAGATCAGTGTTAATTCTTGTTAGCTGATAGAGAACGTTATCACCGCTCTTATGATGTAGTTTATCCAATTCGTCAAAAATTACTATTAAAAGCTGTTTCTTTGAATCAAGCTTTGCTTTGAACCGTTTGAAAACTTCATCAGTTGGTAATCCTGTAAATGGTACAGATTCTCCAACAACCTCACATAATCTTGCTAGCACCCGATAATCAGTGTCCACTTCTACGCAGTTTAAAATTGATAATATTACATTTTTTCCAATTTCTGCTGCCCTTTGACGTAAATATTTAGTTACGTATTTTGAAACAATTGTTTTCCCTGTTCCTGTTTTCCCATACAAGAACATATTACTTGGACGATTGTTTCTCAAAGCGCTCCCTAAAGCCTTTCCTAAAAATTGGATTTCATAATCTCTGTGTGGTAATTTGTCTGGTATGTGACTTGGTCTTAGTACTTCGTGATTCTTAAAGATACTTGGACTCGTTATGAACCTATCAAATATGGCATCCAAAGGGTGATCTGTCATTTGTTTTCTTGTTATCTCCTATTGATTTGTTATAACTCATTCGTGTGTTTACTAAGGTGTTTAATTATATAATTCGTTAAATAGTGGAAAGACCACTACTTCTAGTGGAACTTTTGTAAGCTTTTTAAGAAACTTATCATATATAAAATTTCCTAACCTCTTTTTCTAGTGGAACTTTTTTTAAAGATAAAAAGAGGAATTGATTAATCAGAAAAATTATTGTTTTTCTTGACAAATATTACAGTAAATCTCGAGTAAAGAAACCCAGGTAGTGATGTAATATTTCGAAAGAGTTGTTTGGGTGTGATCCCGAATAAGTATCTCATTTTTCTTTTTCTTGATGTCTTGATAGGATATTTTCGCTTGATCATTATCAAGACCATTCAATAGCTGGAAAATTAAGGAACTTGGTTCTTCTCGTTCAAGAGCTCGTTTCCAGCCTTCCCAAACTAGCTGTTGATAATTGTTTTGAAACTCGCCATTTAATCGTGAACGAATTGTTGATAAAGCTCCCTTCTTATTGCCTTCTGAGAGATTTTCTGCTAATATTCTAATGCTTGAATCACCTGATATTTTTGCTGTCACAGTGCTGTTCTCCTGGGAAATATGAAATATCTTCTTTATCTCCAGAGTTTAATTATCAGAACCTAATAAAAAGTCATTCGCTCATCCTTAATATCATATGCAGAACATCTTGGTATTAGGCAGTATTTTAGTATAAAACCTCTATATCTTTCTTGAAGCCCATGGTGGTTTATTTGGTCGACTACAATGACTGTTTCAGAATGTGAAGAACTACTAAATCGAAAGAAAGAGCAAAAAAAGATTGAGAACGGGATCCTAAAAGCGATAGCTGACTTAACCGATGAATATGATTGGCCCGAAGGCGCGGATGCCTCCGAGATGCAATTAATTATTACTCAACTTGCTCGCAGTGCTGCTCATTTGCGTGAAAGTAATGCTGCAGATGATAAGAAGTATGTTCCTGTTAAAAAATCTACAACTAAATAAAAGTCGGAGAATTATATTAGAACCCTTACCTCCTGGGCTTCTCACTTTCTTTTCCCATTATATGGTAGAACAAAGTTTTTTATAAGAAACGCTTTCTACGTTACACGTTGAGATTTACCTCACACTTTAAACTGCTCAACCTTGAGTGAATTAGATGGGTATACATCTGAATTACTCTCTAGGATTAATAGTAAAGGTTTTAAAGTCAGCCAAAGAGCGAGAAGATATAGAAAATTCAAACATTAGTGGTTGTTGAAATAATGGCACGTTGGCAGGGATTAAGCCGAAGAACAAAATCGGGTGCAAGACTAAAGAGGCACCACGAGAAAAGAAAAGCTGAACTAGGTAGGCCAGAAGCTCAAACAATAATAGGTGAACCAAGGGTCAAGCAAATTAGAACCCGTGGTGGAAATCACAAGTATAGAGCTCATCGTTTAGATTATTGTAATTTATCAGATCCGAATACCAGAAAAGCAGAAAAAGTACGCATTCTTGATGTCGAATCAAATCCTGCAAATAAAGAATACACCCGAAGAAAAGTAATGACTAAAGGTGCTTTAATCAGGACAGAAAAAGGATATGCAATTATTACCAATCGTCCTGGACAAGAAGGATTTATCGCTGCAGTACCAACTCAAATTGATGTTGATGCTACTCAACAAAGAACCATTTCTGCAAAGAAGAAGAAACGACAAACCTTACAAAGAAAGAAAATTGGTAGTGCTTCAGGTACCCAAAAGAAACCAACCACTAAGAAACCTGTAGCCAAACCAGCGGCTCCAAAACCAAAAGCAGCTCCTGCTAAAAAACCAGCAGCACCTAAACCTAAGGCTGATGCAGCTGATGAGGTTCCAACTGTTACTGTTGATAAGGAAATTGTTGTCGCTTACAAAGGCAGAAACTACAAATTTGACAAGAAAATCTCTATGAAGGATTTGAAGGAAAAGAAAGCTCCTAAAATTGTCAAAGATAGAGTAGCAGAAGCACGAGAATTCAAAAGTTGGTCTTAAACTAACCCATTTCATTTTTGAAAGGATACAATTCCTTTCATTCTTTAATATTCATTTTCTAAATCGACTACATTGAGGAAGTTAGTTTCTTCTCGAGTAAAACGACTGATATTCTCAATAACTTCATTCCAACGTCGAAGATCACTCATAGGAGATGCTCCTCGATGAGGACTCAGAATCACATTATCAAGTTCAAAAAATGGAAACTTGGTTGGGAATTTTCTCCCTGAGGAATCAGCTTCCGGTCGGTAATCATACCAAACATCTATTGCTGCCCCAGCAATTGTTTTGTTTTTCAAAGCTTGGTAGAAACTCTCTTCCTCTATAACTTCACCTCGAGCAACAGTAACTAATAATCCCTCAGAACCTAGTAATTCCAATTCTTTCTTACTAATTAATCCCTTAGTTTTTGTCGTCAAGGGGACAGCCACGATTAAGGTATCAATTGTCTCGAGAAACTTGGGTAATTCAGCATCAGAATATTTGGTGATGGGTGTGGGATAGGATTCTGTTCTTTTTCTTTTCCAATCTTTTTTCAAAATGTGAAAGTTAACATCAAATCCTGCTAGGAATTTGTGCACCTTTGTATTAATGGCTCCATAACCGAGTAAACCGATTTCTCTATCACGTAAAGGAGTAGATTTCGCATCAGCATCTCCTTTTCGCCACTGTCCTTCCTGCATCCACGTGTGATGAGGGATAATTTTGTTAGTAAGAGAAAGTAGTAAAGCAACAACATGCTGTGCTGTAAAATATGTATTTCCGTGCCCGTTCACAAGAGTAATATCACGGTCTCGAGTAATTTTGCTGAAAAGCTCAGTAAGATGCTGAACACCAACTCCTGGATTAATGAAAAGCCTTAGTTTTTGCGCTTCATTTAGAAATTCTTCAGTAGGACGCCAACCAATAACAATATTGGCTTTTGGTGCATATTCCATGAAAGTTTCAGGTTCAGTATTCTCTGGAAAAATAAGCTTAACTTGTGGATACTTTTCAAGTCCTTTTACTAAGTAATCCCTTAACTCTTGACGTACATCGAAAATGCACAAGACGGTAACATCTTTACTTTCAGTCATTACTAGTCAATTCTATCCATTTTATCTATACATAAAAATCTTCGGTAGCAGAGAAAAATAAAGAGAAAACGGTGTAAAATCACCGTTCTTACTTATCATTATTTGACTTGGTAACTACAAGACCATCTCTATTTATCTTACCATCTACTAATTCTATTGCTCTTATTCCATCTTGAATAAGATTTATGTCATGCGTTGCTATCAAGAAAGTAATTCCAGTTTTTCTATGGAGCTCATATATTTGATTCATCGCTTGCCCTGCTAATTCCGAATCTAAGTTCGCTGTAGGTTCATCGAGAATTACTATGGGTGGAAAATCATTATTTGCAATCGCTAGAGATGCTCTCTGCAATTCCCCACCAGATATTTCCAATGGGAAGGACTCCATTCGATGAAGGATATCGAATCTCTTTAACTGCTCAGTTACTTTATCATCCAATGTTCGAGCTCTGAATCGTTTACCAGAAAATATATCTTTCAAGTAAAAATTCTCATCAACAGTAAGAAATGGATGCAAATTACCTTGTTGTGAAACTAAGCCCATCTGATTTCTTCTAAAATCTGCTTTTTCTGAATCAGTGAGATTGCTAAAGAATTCTTTAATAATCTTAATTTCACCATCAGTTGAACTTTCTAATCCAGTAATCAGTTTTACTAGTGTTGTTTTCCCTGAACCAGAAGGTCCAAGAATAAAGACAATTTCTCCTTTTTTCACTATGAAATTAATGTCTGATAATGCTTGAACATCTGTTCCATTACTTGTATAAATTTTAGAAACATCTTGTAACTGAACGACAATTTCCTTTCTTGTGAAATATTTCTTAGGTAGTGGATCCATAGTCAATATTTTTCGACGTTCTTTAATCTCTTCTAAAACAATTTTTTCTGGGATAACACCCATCGGATGTGTTAACTTTACTTCCCCATCTTCTGATAATTCGAAAACAATGTCTTTATCAATTTTCAATGATTTGAGGACAAGATCTGGAACACGAATACTACTTGAAGAATCAAGTTGACTCTTAAATTTGAGAGGAAATGAGGTTTTGCCACTATAAGCTAGT
>JABLTI010000096.1 GCA_013166835.1 Promethearchaeati archaeon
ACCGAAAGAACTAATAAAGTACATGTTAAAATAATGTAAAATATTGTTATTTTAGTAGTCAAACTGACAGGAGATTAGACTATTGAAGATTATTGGTAACCCTACCTCATCTAGTGGTAGAGCGAAAAAGAGATGGCCCGATTATAAGGAAGCATTGGAAAATGCTGGTTTTGATGCTGATATAGTATGGACTGAGAAGCCCGGTCATGCTATAGAAATTGCTAAAGAAGCAAGTGAAAGTCATAAGCTTATTGCTACTTATGGTGGAGATGGAACTGTTAATGAAGTCATTACAGGAATCGGTCAATCAGGATTTAAGAGTACTCTTGCCATTCTTCCGGTTGGAAGAGGTAACGATAATGCTTTCAACATTCGGATGACAAAGAATCTTGATGACCTAATTGAAATGCTCCAGAAAAAAGAGGTACGAGAAATTGACTGCATTGAGATCAATGATGGTCAAAGGTATTGTATGGGTGTCGCGGGTGCAGGTTTAGATGCAGATGTCTCTGAACAAGTTTATAATAAAGGTGGTACTAGATTCGTTTATTACTTAGCTTTAGTCAGATCAATTTTCAGGTATCGACCTAGAATGATGGAGATTGATATCGACAATGGTACAATTGTTAAAGAGGGGAAAGTACTCACAGCAATGATTGGCAACGGTCAAATGATTGGTGCGGGTATGTTAGTAACTCCTAATGCAATCATTGATGATGGATTACTAGATATTATGGTAGTTGGCAACACTGGTTTTGTTGACACATTAATTACCTCTGCGAAATTAGGGAAAGGTACTCATTTATCTAATCCTAAAGTAAACGTCTACCGAGGAAAAACAGTCACATTAAGTAATAAGTCAAAGAAGAAGATATTTGGTCACGCAATGGGTGAATTTGTAGGTCCACTACCTATCAAATTTACTTGCTTGCCTAAAAAATTGAAAATACTTAAGATGTCCGACGAAGTTCTCGAACGAGAAGGCTGGTTGGATTGCAACGCCTTCGCAGCTAATGTTTCAAAGGACTAAAATTCAATAACAAATATTGGGAAAAAGGCTCAAGGCAAATAATTTCCCAATTATTTTTTCCATGTGTGATTACAATCTTTACACTGATTTTCTTTATGAACAACGATTTTGTTGAGTCTAGTATGCATACCACTACAAGTATAATTTAAAACAGGTTTTTGGTTTACAACAATTGTTTCAATCAGTCTAGAACTACACTTTGGACATTTCATAAATATACTATATTTTATTTTCATTTTAAATTATAACTCATTATTCTTACAAATAAGGAATAAAAAAAGTCTACTAATCTTCTATCTATTGTATTATATCATTAGCAATTGCACTGAGTTCTTGTTCACCATTTATTATAGAATGATTTTTTGTAGCTTTTACTTCTTTCTCAAGAATATTTGCCCAGTTAATATTATCTTGAATTAATTCTATTTCATTCCCTCTTTCTGTCAATCTTTCTCGAATAAGACTATCACTAATCTTAATCAAACCAAATCGAAGATTTAACGTATGACTGAATTCTGAGGAATCCAGTACTTCTTCAGGTTTAGACACCCCACAAATAATTGTAGATTTTCCTTGAGACATATTTTCTTTCGCTTGTTTCAACCAATGATCAGTTGTTTTTAAACGCCATGCTACATCCACATCCTCAGGAACACCCACTTCATCGAAGTCATGGATAGCAAAAGAAGGCATTAATTCTCTTAATTTAGGAACAACAGATGATTTACCGACACCTGATACCCCTGTAATGAAAATGATTAACTCTCTCATAGTTTTGTGTGCGATTCCAGTTTATTTAAAACTTGTTAAATTGTGATGAGAAAAAACTCCAAATTAATAGAAAAAATTGGAGAATAGAAATCAACAAAAAATTTCTATTTTACTGATTTCTATTGTGGTGTTTTATCGGGATAAAACTCAGGACTGTTTTTGATGGAATTAATAATCTCATCTTGGAATTTAAAATGGATAAAGATGTATATAACGTAGACAATTAAACCAACACCAGTAATACAAAGTAACATCATAACACAACTTAGTGCCAATGTTGGAAAATTCCCAACAACATCAATTTCTGTATAATTTTCGAATTGAAAAACTTTAATCGTTGCAGCAATCATAGCGTTTTTCCTGATTAGGAGCCATTCTGGATTGTAACTACCTTTCTCATATCCTGTTCGACTACTGATTATTTCAACCGCTCTTTCTTCTGTCAAATGTGGTTGGTGACTTAATTTAACTTTAATTCTTCTCACCCTCCTTTGATAACTTATTTTTGATTTGAAATTTTAAAAATGTTATGTGAATGAAATTTCCAAAAAAAAATTCAGATCATCTTTCCAGACATAAAAAACAATTTTAAAGCACAATGTGATAATACGAGGTATGAAAGCTGTCCAATTAATAGAAGTAGATAAAGATTTAGAAAATCGAGAAGTTCTAAAACCGGAACCTCAAGGAGATGAGGTTTTAGTTAAGATTAAAGCAGCAGGAATATGCCATTCGGATGTACATTATCGAGATGGGGTAGGTTCTGTTGGTCATTTACCAATTACTTTAGGGCACGAAGTTGCAGGAGTGATTGAAGAAGTCGGACCAAACGTAACCAGATTCCAAAAAGGTGATAGAGTTTGTGTCAATTATATGATAACCTGTGGAAAGTGTCATTTCTGTGTGAAAGGTTCCGAGCAGTTTTGTGAAAAGGGTAAAATGATTGGGAAAGATGTTAATGGAGGGTATGCAGAATACCTTTCGATTCCTTCTCGAGGTATTTACAAACTCCCAGATTCTGTTTCGTTTGACCATGCAGCAGTTATGATGTGTTCAACAGCAACTTCACTCCATGCACTAAAGAAGACCCGTTTGCAACCAGGAGAAACGTTAGCTATCTTTGGTTTCGGAGGTTTAGGTGTTTCTGCGTTCCAATTAGCAAAGGCTTTTGGTGCTCGAGATATTTATGCAGTGGATATAGATCCTGTAAAGTTAAAGTCCGCGAAAGAGATGGGCGCCATACCTATTAATGCTAAGGAAAGTGATCCTGTTGAAAAAATCATGGAATTAACCAATGGAATAGGCGTAGATGTTGCTTTAGAATTAGTTGGTTTACCACAGACTTTGGACCAAGGAACTCGAGTATTAGGACGATTTGGACGATTAGGATTAGTTGGAATAACTAGGGATCTATACAAAGTTGATTCTTACGAAGCAATCTGTAAAGAGAAAGAGATAATTGGTTGCTCAGATCACTTATTATCCGAATTATCAATGCTCCTAGACTTAGCAGATCAAGGAAAAATAGATTTAACTCATGTTGTTACTAAATCTGTTCCACTTGATGCTGATGCGATAAATAATGTTCATCATCAACTAAAGGCTTTCAAAGCAGACTTCAGAACAGTAATCAAGCCTTAGTTTTTTCTTTTTTTACTTCCTTATTTGGATAGAGAATAGTTAAATTACTTGATGTTATATAGAATATAGTAATAAGAATAAACAATAATATATAGTTTGTATTTACTGGGGGGATAATAATTGAATTATAATAAAATGCAAAAACAAATTTTATGCTTTATCGTTTTAATGATAATGTCGATAGGATTAATAACTATAACTAGTTCAGTAAATTATCAAAGTAATTCCATTATTCAATTGAATTCACAATCTAGAAAAACTATTAGCTTAAATAATGATATAACCAGAGGTGGTTCTACTATTTTCGCTAATGGTAGTTTGCTTTATTTCTTAGATGATGAATATGGATTCGCAATTATTAATGTAAGTATTAAAGATAAACTTGAAGTTGTTGGAACGTTTAATTACTCTCGTTACCTTACAAGTGATTATAGTAATATGATTATTCAAAACAAATATGTCTATTTCTTTAGTCATGATATCAATAGGATTACAATACTGGATTGTACAAATATTTCAGATATCAAATTATTTGGATATTACACTTTACCAGCTGGATCATACAAGAAAATTGCTATTCTTGACTGGAACATATTCACTATTACTTCTACAGAATTTAGTATTTATAACTTCACTAACTTCTCTCTTATTTCACTAATAGATAAATATACTAATGCCAGCTCTAGCTTTTTTGATTTAACAATTCAAGGAAATTACGCCTATATTCTAGACTATGACTATGGATTAGCAATATTCAACATAACGGATTCAACAAATATTCAAAAAACAAATGATTTGGTATTAAACGATTATGCTTACACAAATTTCTATCTAACTGATGATTATGTTTACATTTATGAAGAAAGTATTGGTTTACAAATCTATGATGTTTCAAACCCATTAGCTCCATCGAATGTCACAAAATACGAAATTTCTGGTTCTACTATCAATGATCTTTTAATAAAAGGTAATAATGCATTTGTACTGCACTCGAAGTCTTTTGACATTCTCGATATTTCTAATCTACTTGAAATTCAACTAGTTGGTAGATATACAACTGAATTAGTTCCTTTATTTGATTCCATCAGTGTTGATGGCAATTTTGCATATTTAACAAGTATTCGAAGCGGTGAATTATTCGGAAGAGATCCTCTATTCATAGTTGATATTACAAATCTCGAGTCACCCATTCATTTATTTCCAGAAGATCCATTTCAATTACTTTCAGATCTAGCTAGACTACTTTTGATAATTGCTGGAGTTGTATCAGGCGTTCCTGTATTATTTTTAGCTATTTTCATACCAATTTTCTTAACTAAAAGAAAAAAAGCAAATATGAATACTAAAGGACAAATGTGAACAATAAAGCGTTAACTCAAGAAATATTGTTTCCAAAAAGATTCAAACAAATATATGAATTCCATAAAAGCTATACAAAGTTAAATAGAATTCTCTCAAACTTATGCTTTAAACTAAAATACTGTTCAAAATTGCTCTTCTTATCCAACTTGAAAATTTCATGAGGTTAGACAAACACCTGCGAAGAGATTAATGATTCTAATACTACCTTTCTAGCTTATTTTGATTTCTAATTAAACTTTTAAAAAGTGCTTCTAACACAACAACTTGAACAAATTAGTCAATGCAAATCTATTATCGAAACATTAGATTTCATTAATTTAATGAAAATATTGGAATAAAGCTTGCAGTTTGTAAAAGATTTTAGCTACCACTTACTCATATTGCTCTCTAGGATCAATCGAAGTTAAAGAGGTCGAAAAATTGTAGATAAAGTACTTTTCATCAATTTCAGATTCTGAAGATTTCTCACTTTCCATGTATAGCTCATGAATAGCTTGTCCAAATTGTGTGAAAATTTCGTTAAGCTTCTTTTTTTGCTCAATCGTTGTTAGGTTAAGATGAGAAAAATTGATGTAAATATTATCCTTATATTTTTCTTGAATATTTGTATCGTCTTTTGCTACTTGTTGTTCAATTATATTCGCAGTGTATATTGCAAAATTCTTGGCTATTATTGCTACACTTTTAGAAAAATCAATTACTACACCTATATTTTTAGCATCATTAAAATTAAACTCATGTTCTCCTTTAATTCCCGCATTTATATTACTAAATAACTGATGAGCTAATTCAGTTAGTTGATAGAATTTTCCTCTCCCTATTTGCAATTTATCTTCTTCTATTAATCCTAATTCTAATAATCCTTTTTCACTTCCCATTTTTCCTCTGCCTTTAATATGTTCAAATGCTGAAGGTTCTCTAATTCCCGCAATTCTAGCAATCTGTTTTAGATTTAAAGAATTATAAAATTGTAGAGATAATAAAATACCTAATTTTGTTTCATTTGCTATTACCCATATAACTTCCTTCACTCTATTCTTGTCTTGCATTATATATTCACTTCTTTTCGATACTATAACTTCTCTACATTTTATTTTTTTCAATAATATAAAAAGTCTTATATTATATTAGGATTCCTAATTTAAAGGAATATTAGGAAACCTAATTTTGATTATTAGATTTCACAATAAAAAGGTGATAATTTTGGCAAAGGATAAAATAGGAATGAATCAATCAATCACTCTAGTAAAAGCAAAGTATAATTTTGGTCAATACCACAGATATCGATCTTTGGGAAAGAAAAGAGATATTCATAATAATGGTAAATTTTCACCTCTCAATTCAGAGGAATTTTACTATATAGATAATACCTGTGGACAATACGATATTTGGAAACAGAAATTACCTGGGAGCTATCCGCTTCAATTAACCTTCTCTGAGGAATGGATTATATCGAGTTTTATTATTTCTAATGATGGTGCATCTATCTTCTTCAATGCCCATTTTCAAGGAAATGAGAAAATGCAAATTTTTACCCTCCCTACAACTGGAGGACCTCCTAGAAGAATAAGTAAGAATCTAGAAATGCACTATTTAATTTCCCCAAACTGTCAGCTTGATGAAACACACTTAATAGTCACAAGTAATCAATTCGGACCAACTAACGATGTAGCGATTCTAGATATTGAAACAGGAGAGTTAGATTCTCTAACTGCATCAGATAGAAATTTAGTCATGGAAGCGATTTCCACTGATGGAAATTATTTAGTAATTAGTGAATTTGTTAGGCATTCAAAAAGTAATCTTTACTTGATGTCTCTAGATAAAAAAGAGTTAGAATTGATTACAACATTTACTGGTGATGGGCACAATTTTTTCGCTTGTTGGACTGCAGATTCAAAGGGTTTTTACCTTCTCTCAAATACAGAAAGAGAATTCATAGCTGGCAAGTATTATAATATATTGAATAAATCATCTGAGCTCATTATTGACCCAGATTGGGATGTTGGAAAAGTATGTACATCCGCAGATGGTAAATGGCTTGTTTGGTCAGTTAATGAGAATGGTTATGATATTCTGTATCTCAAAGAACTAGCATCTAATTCTAACAATATCTCAATTCTAAAATCTGAAGGGAAAATAGACTTACAAGAATTTTCAAAGGACTCGAAATTTTTAGCTTATGCCTATGGTGATAGTACCAAACAATCAGACGTACATATTTTTGATCTGAGAACTCAGACCGAATATATAATAACCAAAAATATGCTTGGTGGTATTGATCCTCAAGATATGGTTAAACCTGATTTAGTGAAGATTACAGGAACAACGGGATTGGAATTTTCTGGTTTCTTGTTTAAGCCAAAAATAGAATTAAATCAAAAAGTTCCTATGATGCTTTTCATCCATGGTGGCCCAGATTCTCAGGAACGAGCTACTTATGATAGTTTGAAGCAGATATTGCTATCATTAGGAATTGGGGTATTAGCACCAAATATCCGTGGATCGACTGGTTATGGACAAACGTTTCAAAAGCTAATACATCGGAAATTTATAGACATACAGGGTGATATTGAGGGTTGTGTAAATTATATAAAATCACTCGATTGGGTTGATGCAAATCGCATTGGTATTGTTGGTGGATCTTTTGGTGGTTTCGCTGCACTCTTCGCTATAACAAAAATAGCTTATATGGATTGGACAGTTGCTGTAGATTTCTCTGGCCCATCAAATCTAATCACTTTTACAAAGAATGTTCCTGAACATTGGAAACCTTTGATCAAGGCATGGATAGGCGATCCGTTTGAAGATGAGGTAATGTTGAAGGAAGCAAGTCCAATCAATTTTGTTGATCAAGTTTGTTGTGAGAATATTTTGATTGGTCAAGGGGCAAAAGATCCACGAGTACCCAAAACTGAATCTGACCAAATTGTGGAAGAATTAAGAAATATGGGCAAAAATGTAGAATATCTCGTTTTTGAGAATGAAGGACATAGCTTAAGTAAGTATAATAATTTTCTTGACTTTAATAAGAAAGCAATCGAATTCATTTACAAGAGTTTTTTCAATCTAGAAATTGATTTATGAACTTCGTTCGTACTTTTAGGACTATTCCTTATTCATCAAAGAAATCCATTCCGGATAGGATAAACAAATTTCTATTTTACAATTAATAAAAGAAAAAACAAAACTTCAGACTCACACTTCTTCTAGCCCAACTTGAAAAATTTCATGAGGTTAGTCAACCACCTTTAAAAAGCATAGAAGACAGGAAGATTAAAGGGAATGAAGTATTGACTGAATTATTTTCACATTCTCTTTAAAATCCCAAGATTCAAATCGATTAGAAAGTTCAAGAAACAAATATTGAATATGTTTCTCAATTAATTGATACTGATTTGGCAGATTATTTAGAACAAATTCAACTAGGTTAGGTAAATGTTTTGTTTGAACTAATTCATGGTATAACTGATTAAGATGAGTTCGGTAACTTAGATAGAGCGAATATTTATTCAAATTAATGAATTCTTTTGTGCTCTCAGCTCTTACTCCTGAAGTCAACAAAACACTATAGCTAACTTTTTTACGTTTTTCCTCAATTACAGTTACAGATTGTTCGACAATTTTCCCACAGAAGTCGCCTATTTTATTGTCAAGTATTTCACAGAAAGAAAGGATTTTCTTTTTTTGGTTTTCATTTTCTAGTTTATCTTCATTCCTTGGAATAACAACTAATTCATAAGACTGTTTAATTGGAACTAAATAATGGAAATTTTGATCATATTGTTTTCTCATATCCTGAAAAAGATGATCCTTAACAGGAACCATTTCATCTGCTTTTGCAACTGAAAAGGAAAAACCACCATCTAGCCAACAAACAGATGTTTCAACATTCCCGAATTCCTTTTGTATATGTGATTTTGTAAATGCCTCTGCTCCTGCGAAAGCTACAGCTATACCCGCAAAAGCAAGACCGATAGCTAAATCCCCAGCACCAGAAAAATACGGAGTGTACCCAGAAGACTGACCTCCTCCACCGATATAATTCCTAAGCACTCTTTCATTTAATGCATAATCGATTATTTTCTTTGTGTTTTTTTGTATTCGCTTTTCTTTCTTACCTTCTTCAGTCTCAGTTGGAAGCATAATCTGATCCTTGTCAATAACCAAACCAATTTCCCAGGCAATAGTTTTGATATCCTCTTCAGATAGTTGAGTGATTACTGCAACCCAATTGATTTTAGCCTTTTTTTGTTTTTCAACCAACTCATGAAGTTCTTTCTTCTTTTCATCTGGTATTTCTGTCATTTAACACCCACCCGAAGAATAATCATGTATACTATCCTTTCAAAACTAATCTATTTTTCGCAAACAAATAAGAAAAAATCAGTTCAAACTCGCACTAATTCTCTAGCCCAACTTGAAAAAATGTCAACTGATACTTTTAAAAGTATAAAGAAGAATTATTGTTGATTATAATGCAACCACCAAAAAGGAGGAGCTGTGAGTGATTAACAAATTTCAATTTGGTCACACAGAACATGTTAGTTCTCATATAATATTTGGAGGTTATGCATTAAGCAAAGCAACGCAAGTAGAAGCAGACCAAATTTTAGATTTACTATTAAAATATAGTATAAATCATATCGACACAGCACCTATGTATGGGAATTCTGAAAAATGTATAGGATCATGGATGGAAGAACATCGAGACAAATTTTTTCTAGCTACAAAATCACGTAAGAGATCCTATGATGGAGCCTGGAAAGATCTTCAGAATTCATTAAACAGATTGAGAGTTAACCAAATAGACCTTTGGCAGATGCATAGTTTAACCAATCCACAAGGTTGGGATAAAGCAATAGGTCCAGGTGGTGCTTTAGAAGCGTTTATAGAGGCACGTGAAAAGGGTTTAGTTCAATATCTAGGTGTAACAGGACACAGTAATAAAACTCCAGCAATGCATTTACGTAGTTTAGAACGTTTTGATTTTGATACAGTTATGTTATCATACAACTACACATTAATGCAAAAACCTCGTTATGTAGCTGATTTTATGAAATTAATTAGTTTGTGTCGTGAACGTAAGGTGGCAATCCAAACTATCAAATCCATAGCTAGAAGACCTTGGGATAATCGAATAAAAACTTACAATACATATTTTTATGAACCACTCGAGAGTCAAAAAGCTATTGATAAAATGGTACATTGGGCATTAGGTTTACAAAATAGTTTCTTAGTAACAGCAGGTGATATGAAACTTTTACCTAAAATTTTGGATGCAGCTAATCGATTCAAGAAAAAACCATCAGATGAAGAAATGAATGCTGTTATTGATGATTTTGATATTCAGTGGATATTTGATTATTAGCTTACTCTAAAAGAAATTATTAAGAAAAATCAAATTCCAAACTCACGCTTTCGTTCTTGCCCAACTTGAAAATTACCTGAGGTTATACAAATAAAACATAAAAAAATAGAAAGAAGTATGAATTACTTCCATGGTACATTTTTAACTAATTGTTTAAAAGTATCAAAATCACCTTCCCAGGGATGAAAACAGTGAACAAACCAGTTGACACCAACGGATGAATACTCTCTAATCATCTGATCGAAATTATTTTCCTTTTCCCAATAAAAGAAGTTAGTCATAAAAACAACATCAAATGATTTGTTTTGCTGTTGCTGATATTTCTTAATATAAGTTAAAATATCTTGGTAGTCTTTTGCTTGAAGACCATCCCAAGAGTTAGCTAGTAAGGGGAACACCCCTTGATACTTTGCTGCTCGTCTAAAGGGCGGTTTATTTGGCCAATTACCACCCACCCAAATTGGTATGGAAGGTTTTTGAATAGGAGTAGGAAGGAATTGGGTTTCTTTAATTTGGTAATGTTTCCCATCGTAAGCAAACTTCTCACCAGACCACAAACCTTGAATTATGTCCAAACTTTCATCAAGCATTTCACCACGAAGTTTATCATTACTTTCCATGCCAAAAGCTGCAAATTCATTGACTGGATCACCACCTAAACCCACCCCCAAGATAAATCGTCCATTTGACAAATGATCCAAGGTAGCAGTTTCCCTAGCAACTTGCCAAGGACTCCTTCTGGATAATGGTGTCACAGTAGTACCAATACGTATCTTCTTTGTTTGACTTGCTATCGCTGCTAAAACAACAAATGGGTCCACAGCATTTGCTTCAGGCATATCAGCTGGATAAAGATGATCCCATAAAAAGAATCCATCCCAACCAGCTTTTTCTGTTTCTTTTGCTAGCTCTACAAAATCATCTGCAATCCACCCTTTACCAAAATTAGCAATATATACACCGTACTTTATCTTAGAACTCAAAAACAATCACTCCACTAAACAATAACCATTACATGGTTTTTTTAATTCTTAGTATAGTTCTGCAGTTAGGCATATTTCATTAACAAAAGTAGAAAATAAATTGTAAATAAAAAAATAAATCTGACTAAACAAGCACAAAAATATCTTTTTTATAGGTAATAGATCATCTATTTTTAGGTGAAATTAATGAGTAAGAAGTTTAAATTTAGTTTTATTATACTATTTTTAATTATTAATTCATTAATTGTTAATTATAGTTTCTTAAACATTAGTGCAGAAGAAAAAACACCATTATCAAGATTAAGACCGGGATGGGATGTAATGACAATCTACGAACTAGAACATCCTCCGGGTTCGAGTTGCACAGGTGAAAGTGGAGATTTCTATTATGTTGATAATCTGAATCATTATTTAATGAAAATGGATGAATTTGGTGTTCATACACAATTAGTGAATACAAGTCCATATGATTTCACTGATATTGAGTATCAACCAAACACTAATCGGATTCTGGGAATTACCGATAAAGGATTTTTTGCACTCACATCAAGTTCATTAACTTTAATCAGTAATTATACTTATGCTGACCCATTAACTGCAATAGCAGTTAATCCGAATGATGATTCTTTTTATTGCGGATCTTTATCTGATAACACTGATATTCTGAAATTCGATGCAGATGGGAATTATATTTCAACTGAATTATCAAATGTTCAAGGTATAAGTCAATTAGTTCTTAATAATAATCAAAGTATATTATACTATACAGAAACCTATCTTGGTTCAATTTCTTATTTAAATTTAACATCAGGTAGTTCTACACTTATTAGAACAGGAATAGGTTTACCAGGAACAGAGGAAGTTATTGGTATTGGAGTAGATGATTCTGATGTATTGTATAGTATGACTGCGGATGGTAATGAACGAGGATTTTACAAATATAGAAATGGCACCTATGTTTTGCTAGTGGAATCCAAAGGTGGTATGAGTTCTTTAACGTGGTTTCCAAAATTGCAATCTTTCATCGCTGGTGGAAGCGCTAGTGGAGCATTAATTCAATACGATATCTCTGTTGAAAAAGCAAGCT
>JABLTI010000222.1 GCA_013166835.1 Promethearchaeati archaeon
GATGACCCAAACGATTACCAACATTCAGTTAGCTGTTGGCTCTGAAATGTGCAAGCCTGTTTTGTTCATTAACAAGGTTGATCGTTTGATTAGTGAGTTAAAGCTTGCTCCTGACAAGGTTTTCGAGCGTATTGATACTATTATTTCCCAAGTCAATCAACAAATTAAGAAATTCGCTCCTAAAGAGTTTGCCAAGGCTTGGCAAGTTAGCTTTGCCAAGAACAGCGTTGCTGTTGGCTCTGCTAAGGATGGTTGGGCTTTCACTTTGGAAATTCTTAAAGAAGCTGGTCATAAGGACCCAAGTATCGTTTTCCAAAAGTACGCTGAGGATGATAAGGAATGGCTTCGCGAGAACCTTCATCTTGAAGACTCTCTCTTACGAATGGTTATTGACCATCTTCCTAATCCTGCTGATGCTCAAAAGTACAAGATTAAGCACATTTGGTCTGGCGATCTTGAATCTGAGCAAGGGAAAGCACTTGTTAATTGTGACCGTGATGGTCCTCTTCTAGGTATGATTACTAAAGTCTTCATTGATCCTAAGAGTAAACGTCCAACGCTCATTGGTCGTGTTTTCTCGGGAACCATTCGAGCTGGTCAAGAACTCGAATTAATTGGTCAAAGGAGGAAAGTTCCTGTTAAACGACTCGGTGTAATGGAAATTACTGATATTCTTGATGTCGATGAGATTCCCGCGGGCAATCTTTTTGCTGTTTTCGGTTTTATTGCTCCTAGTGGTGAATCGTTCCGAGAACCTGGCTCAGATGCTTCTGGATTTGAAGAGATATCTTACGCTGCTGAACCGGTAGTTAGCCGTGCAATAGAAGCAATTGATCCTCAAGATATTGCAAAGCTTGGTGAAGTTGTTAGTAAGTGGATTATGGCTGATCCCACTGCTACTTTCCGACATGACAAAGAAAGCAACAAATATATTCTCTCCGGGATTGATCCTCTGCAAATTGAAATTCTCACCAAGAGAATTCACGAGCAAGTAGAAATCCGCTTATTTGAACCTATTATTGTTTATCGTGAACGAATTAGTCGTGCTGGAGCTGAAATCCATACCAAGTCTCCAAATGGTCATAATCGTTTGAAACTTTTCATTGAACCTCTTGATGACAAAGCTGTTGCCCTTATCAGAAAAGGTGAAGTTAATATGCATCTCACTGATAGGGTTCGAGCTGGTATTCTTCGTGATAAAGCCGGTTGGGATGCAAAATTTGCTCGCAAAATCTGGGACATAGAAGGCATGAATATGCTAGTAGATGCTAGTTCAGGTGTTCAACGAATGGATCGAATCAAGCAATACGTTATTCAAATCTTCAAGGACTTTACCTATTCTGCAGCAGTTGCTAAGGAACCCACACTTGGATTAAAAGTAGTCATTACAGATGCTACTATTCATACTGATCCTGCTCATACTGGTTTCTCAGAAGTACTAGGTATGACTGTTTCTGGATTAAACATTTCTTTCCTAACTGCTGATCCACACATCTTTGAACCTATGTTACGAGTAGATATTAAGACTCCAAAAGATTTCATGGGTGCTGTTATGGGTCTTCTCAGTCAACATCGTGGACGCGTTGAAGAAACTCTTGATGAAATAGAACAAGTTAGAATTAAAGGTGTTCTCCCAACATCTGAAACCCTTGGTGATTTTGCAGATAAATTACGTAGTGCAACATCTGGTCGCAGCTTCTGGGGCTATCAATTCGAGGCATTTGAACCTTTACCAAAAACCCTTGAAATTGAAGTAATTCAAGAAATTCGTAAACGCAAAGGTTTGCCAGAAGAGATACCAACTCCAGAGAACTGGAGCAGATTTATGTATAAGAGACAATAAAAACAACATGAGAGTATTTACTCTCACTTTTTTCTTTTATTTTTCTTTATTTCAAGCTTCTCCATAGATAGTGAGAGGCATAATCAAAAACATTTGAGCAGTCCAAGGACCAATCCCCTTAGCTTTGATTAGGTCAGCAATTATGTCCTCATCAGTCATTTGCTCGAATTTTTCTGGTTTGATAGTCCCATCAATGAATTTCTCCGAGAGACTGTAAAGGTAACCCCTTTTCTGTCTTGAAATCCCTGCAGATAGCAACTCATCTTCTGTTAATTTCAGCAATTCTTCTGGTGTAATTAATTCATCTGGAAACAATGTTTTGAATCTTTGAAAAATAGTTGCAGCAGCTTTTCCAGTGATTTGTTGGTGAATCATCTGTTCTACCAGAGACTCAAAGTAATTAGAATTTTTAGTGAGTTTAACTTCACCTACTTTTTCAATAATTGACTTCATTACTTTGTCTTTTTTGAGAAAAAGAATCACTTGATTCATTTGTAGTTATATGAAATGTTAGAAATAAAAAAATTGTGAAAAAAAAAAATAGAAACGGAAGCATAATAGCTTCCTTATTTTTTCCTTTTCCTGTAGACGACTAAACTAATCCCACTTAATCCCAAAACAAATAATGCAATAATTGATAAAAATGGAAATCCAGTAGCTGCAGCCCAACCTAAATCATAATATGGATCATCATCTATTATTGCATCTTCCCCATAATACAATTGAAATTCTCCACTACGAACAATTCTAACTGCCCATAAGTAATATTCCCCGCGACTGAGTTCTGTTGCATTTGCTGGAGAGATAACTCCTAATTTATTCCAATTCAAATCAAAAACATATACCTTGAGAACTAATGGTGAATAATGTCTTACAATTACTGAAAGATTGCCTTCTTCAGGATCTGTTAGTGTTACTTTCAGTAAAACATCATTGTTGTATTCGTGCAAATACCAGGTTGTATATTCGAAATCATTTTGAAAACTTACTCTTGCAAAATTCCATTTTACCTTTATCGTGGAATTAGTAGTATTTCCTTGAAAGACTATAGAGTAGAGATTATTGGTATTTAATGCCGTTACTTTGTAAATCGTTGTATTGTCTTCTTGTAATTGTAGTTCGAAAGCAAAATCTATGTTATGGTCAAAACTAATTGTCAAATTCTCAGATGTTTCTATCCATAGAAAGCCTGTTTGTTGACTATCTATATCAAAATAGATTCGACGAGTTGAATTATCTTCTAGAAAAGCAAATTCAAGGTTTTCACCAAATAATTTTGGTACAGTAACAATTGTCAAGTTGAAAATCTCTGTTTTACCCAAGTTTCCACAAGTATCAGTAGCTAATACATAAAATGAGAATTTCTGTTCTGCAACTAAGTTTGTGAATGTCTCAATGTAAGTATCACCAATTTTAGTTGTTGGAATAACTAAATTCCATAAAGGTGTTGGATTGCTTTCTAGATCATCTTCCGTCCAAATAATTTGTGTCATTTGTATATCAGATAGATCTTTCGGGGTTGCACTGATTTCTAGTGAATAACTCGAATCACCTTCCTCAAATACAATCGTAGAGACAGATATTGATGGAGGAGCTAAATCAACAACAAGATATATCGAATCTTGGTGAGAGTGTTCAACGTCCCCTCCGGAATCGTTTTCAATCCAAAAAATTAAAACTTCTAAGTTTACAAAAAATTCTCGAGTCAATGATAAGGTCATTTCTTCTATGATGTCTGGTAATGTTATTCCATATTCAAGCTCTCGTAAATCAACCATTTCACCACCAGTCTCAGCAGAAACCATTGTAAAATGTTGTTTAACAGTAGAATCAGCTTCTTCTGTCATGACAGCGTTTACTTGAATACCCATAGTATTTAGTGTAGTTGCCATTGTATCTAATGATCCAGCATCTACATAAATTCCAGCATCACAGTCTTCGTCACCAACAATAATAATTAATTTTGATGCAGTTTCACGCCAAGTCCATGTGCTTGCTAGATATAAAGCGTCACCCCATGGTTCATGCCCACCATTTGCTTCTAATCTACTTATGAAATCATTAATAGATTGATAATTTTCAGTGAATTCAATATAATTTCTAGAATCCTCTGTGGGATATTGGTCATATTCCGCCCAACCATATACAATCATACCAATTCTTAAAGAACTGATTGTTTGTGTTAGACTTTCAGTTAAAGCTAAAAATTCAGACTTCACCTGATCTATTTCGTTCCCCATTGAACCACTAGAATCAAAACAAAGACATAAATCCACCATATTCGCAGGGGTCTCATCATTAAGTAAAGTCTCATTTAATGAAACTTCGATATTGAAACTAGTTGATGCCCCAGGATTAAGTAAAGCAAATTCCTGATGTGGATCACTAGCAGATGTAAACTCAGCGAATTCACCATCTAGGCTAAAGTCTACTGCAATATCACTTGCAGGATTTAATCCATTATTTGTCATAGAAAGTGTACCATATACACCATTATCGACACCAATAGTTGTTTGATTCGTTGTAAGAGATAGATCAAAATCATCATAACTATTAGTGGAAAAGTCAACCTCAGAATAATTGTCAGCAACTTTGCTATCTATAAAGTTCAGACAAAATTTTTTCGCATTTTTCTTTCATCCACCCAATTTAATGGTTATGCCATCCCTACCGCTTAGGTACAAACAGCAAGTATACTATGGAGAAGAAATTACTTAAGCAAAGTCGAACGAAAGTTCTGAAACAGTTTTGCAACCATTAAGAGAGAGTTCAGAGTAAAATTAGCTATAGAAAGAAAAAATAACCTCGAAATCTTCTTTACCGGCTCCGCAAATGGGACAAACCCAGTCGGCAGGCAAGTCTTCAAAAGCAGTTCCTGGTGGGATGTTGCCATCAGGATCGCCCTTTTCTGGATCGTACTCATAACCGCAAACAGTACATTCGTATTTTTTCATTCTAACTGTTTCTCCTATCAATTATTCCTACTGATTTTCGGAATAATTTGTTGATTTGACCTTCTTAGACCCTCTATAAAAAAGTAGTGCTTTATCAGTTAATGACTTGATTTTTTATAGGTACTTTTTTTCTCAGAGGTTTTCATCGGTCATTTATAGCTTTTAATATAAAATTTTGGAGTGTTTCTTTGAGTAAGTCTAAAATTTGATGAAATCTTGGAGTTGACAAAATTTGAAGATCTGTATGATCACCGACACCTACCATCCTAGTTTCGATGGCATTGTTCGTTACTTGGATTACTTGATCCCAGAACTCATCAAAAAAGGTCATGAAGTCACTCTTGTTTGTCCTCATTTTCGTGGTGAGAAACATGTTTCCTCTCCTCAACCTGGTTTTACTATCGTACGCACTTGGACTACTCGCTTCAAAGTCAACGCCTATTATTTTGCCATCCCCGATTGGCGTCTAGTCCGCGCCATTCGAAAGTCAGACATCGTCATTCTCCACTCCTTGATGCCTTTAGGAACTTTTGGTGGACTACTTGCTAAGGTTTTTCGCAAAAAGGTTGGGCTATTTTGCCATCATGACGAAAGAGTAATTCTTCAAGATATAATTCATCTTCCTAAGTTTCTTGTTCGCTTTCTCTTCTGGTTGATAAGAAAATACTACACGAAAATTGTGAATGTTTTCTTCTGTGCTACGGAACGTTTTCGTCGTAAGCTTATTTGGTTTGATGCCCCTGAAGATAAGATCTTTCGAGCTCCCTTTGCTATTGATAAGAAATCTTTTCATCCCATACCGGAAACTGATCTACGAAAACGACACGAACTCCCAAAGAACGCTGTT
>JABLTI010000223.1 GCA_013166835.1 Promethearchaeati archaeon
GATACTCGTTGTCAGAATTGTGGTCGAAAATTAGATCCAGTTTAAAGCATATTTTGAATATTCTCATTTTTTGATAAACAACTTCCCCAAGAATTTGTTCGAATCATTTTTGAATCTTTACGTAATTCATAGCTAGAAAATGACGAACCTAATTGTTCTGGGAAGCATTACCGAAGATTTGATCATAATTCCAAATGAAAACGACAAACACTTTATTGGTGGTGTCCCAGTTTATGCAGCTTCTACCGCGAAAGCATTAGGTGAGTCTATAGGGGTAGTATCAAAAGTCGGAACAGATTTTCATTTAAAGAATCTTAAAGTTATAAATTCTTTAGATGCGGATCTCAATGGATTTAAGATAATTGGATCTACTTCCATGAAATTTGAGAATAAATACGATTTGAAAGGTAAGAGAACACAAAGAGTTCTGTCCGTTTCTGAAAAAATCTCTTTTAGAGATATTCCTGAAATGTATTATGATTCACCTTGTATTCACTTAGGTCCTGTTTTTAATGAAATTGATCCTGATCTGATAAATGAAGTTCGAAACACTTTCGATTTTGTCTCTTTAGATGGTCAAGGATTCACAAGAAGTCTAGAAGAAAAAACTAGGAAAGTTATCCTTGAACCATGGCTTAATTATGAGGAATACTTGCCAAAACTTGATGTTTTGAAGGTAGATGACGCCGAATTAAAAGGTATAACAGCAACAAATAGATTAAAGGATGCAATAGAACTTGCACTCAAATCTGGAGTGAAAATATTAGTTATTACTCAAGCTCACAAAGGAGCAATTATTTTTCACAAAAAGAAAAGATATGATATTCCAGCTATTCCAACAAATGTCATTGATGAAACAGGGGCTGGTGATACGTTCATAACTGCTTTCCTACTCGAGTATTTGAAAACAAAAGATTGCTATTATTCCGGCTTAATAGCCGCTGCAGCAGCTTCCTACAAAATCTCTAACTCGGGGCCCATTCCTAATTATACTCGAGAAGACATAATAAACAAATTGAAAGCATTTCTTCCAGATTTTAAAGAGAAATAATTGTATACTTTAGTTTTTGTTTGGAACATTCAGTTATATTTTTCAACATGTTTGATGTAATCAACACTTGACAAACACATGTTATGAGGTAGTTAAAATGAGTGAAGAATACGATTATCGATTAGATGCGCCAAGCGCAGAAAGAGTAGATGAAATAACAGATAAAAAAATATTTGTTGCAAAATCTGTTGTTTCTGAAGAAGAATCAAAAACAATTTTCGAAAAAGAAAAAGTCGAAGCTTTTAAGGGCTTTTTCCGCAGACCGAAGGAAACTGAAATTGTTATAAAACAAATAGTGAAAAGCTATGAACCTTATATGCTCATCGGTGGAAAATATCATCTTCGTTATTTAACAGAACGAACGTATGATATTGATTTAATAGATGATGCTGTTTCAGTTTTTGTTCTCGGTGAAGAAATTATTGTTCCTGAAGAGGTTGAGGAAGAAGAAACAGAAGTTGATATTAAGGGTAAGAAAAGAAAAGGATTCTTTGATGGACTCTTTAAGTCTGGTAAGAGTAAAAAATCTGTTTCTAAACCTGAAATTCAGCTAACAGGTATTGAACATGTTCTAATTGAAAAGGATATTATGGAAACACGAAACTACAAAGGAAGCTCAATTAATCCTGACGTCTTACCTGAAGCTAATATGCTTGAAGGTAATGAACAATTTCTAAAAACAAATAATATAGAAATTCCAAAAGAATATGTAGACATTGAGAAATTTTCTAAAGAAATAATTGACGAATATTCTCAAAAACCGGACAATGTTCAAAGAGTAATTTCCGAGAAATTAACAATAACAGATAGGAAAATTCTCTATTATCCCGTATTTTGGGCTAAAATGATCTATAAAGATTCGAAGGAGAAATTTGTTCGTTTAGATGCTATTACTAGAAAAGTTGAAGCCCCTAAGGGAACACGATATGCTCCTCCTCCTGATTCCAAGGAAATTATTTCCACAGAAATCAGTACAGGTACATGCCCCGAATGTGGAACTGATATCGAATCAGACGATGTTTATTGTGAAACTTGTGGTGTAAAACTATAATTGTTTTATCAACCACAATTTCTTTTCCATTTTTTTTTATTTTTCTTTTTCTTTGAATTCGATTAATCCATATTCTTTGTAGAATTCTAAATATTTCACAAGATATGGAATACTTACTTTTCCTACATCATGTTCCACTAATTTTGCAATTTCAGCAAGAGTTAGTTTCCCATCTAACCAGAATAAAGCAGATGAAAGCGTTGGACTCATACCTTTGAATTCTTCATTAAGCTTCTTCATTTGCTTATCGTCAGAATAGGACACATCCATTAAACTTAAACCAGAAATAGGTCCTTTGATTAGTTTTATTGGAATCATTTTCTTAGCAAAAATATCATATTTGTCTTTCTTTCTTTTTGGTAGTGATTCCTTTTTAATATTCATGGATTCAGTGATTTGTTTTGCTGCTACTTTTGTATCGCTGATTTCTGCTAGGGCATGAGTAGTAATTCCTTCTTTCATTTCATTGAGAAGGTTCATCAGGACTTCTTTCTCTTCTTTATTCTTTGTTAATAATACCACGGAATCCAATGCTTGGTGTTCTCGATCCCTTCTAAAGAGAATTTGTGATTCAATTTTCTTTAGAAATTGGTAAACCAGCTGCTCTTTTGTTAAAGCCATAGGTTTATCGTTTTCCTTTTTCTTTTCAGGAGTTTCGATTTTAGATTCTAACTTTATTAGAAAATTGTTTAGCAAATCTTTACTGAGATTTGTTATTC
>JABLTI010000224.1 GCA_013166835.1 Promethearchaeati archaeon
ATCATTCCTTCTTTATTATTCCATATTCAACGAGAGCATTTCTAATCTGATTTGGTTCTGATTTGTAGACTATGAATTTTAGAATAACCCTAATTGTATTATCATCATTTTCTATTCTCAATACTTCATTAAAAGCATCTTGTTTATTGACTCTAAAATAGAGCAGATTATCTTTGCTTATTCGATTATCTAAGGTTCTGTAGAGGAATTCCTTATCAAATTCTTCCATTATTTCAGCAAGATGAGTAAGGACAGTATTTAGTAGTCTATTCTTTGAAATTGTTAATTCAAGTAAGTGTATAGGATTTCCTGCATGACCAGTTATTTTTGTACTTTCTATTTCAGCATTCTCTCTGAGGTTTTCCGGAATTAAGTGCAAAATTGCTGTTTTCACTTTTTCTAAATCCTCAGTAGAATGTGCACTACAAGAAAAGGTTATTTCCTTCAAGCGGAATGTATTGTTTTCATTAGACAAGTAATCTAGCTCCAATTACGTTTAATATAAATTGAAAATAAAAGGTTTGCAGAAGAAAAAAGGGAAAAGAGGATGTAAAAATCGAATTTATTTACCATCTCTTTTGTGGGCTCTTAATGAAGGGCGGATTTTCTCCGCACCAACACCCTTCTTCGTTAATCCTCGAGATTTCTTTCCAGCAGCGGTTAAGCCACGAAAAACTCGTCGTCTATTAGCACCATCACAAATCCAATTAATTCGAGGATCTTTGATAATCACAGGATGATGAGGATCAATTAAGATAATTTCATACCATTTGTAACGACCATCTTCGCCAACTTGATATGAATTCAAGACTTCAAGATTTGGATATTTTCTTGCTACTCGCTCTTCAGCTATCCATCTAAAGCTCTTACCGGGTTGGATTTTTCGAATTGCTTGACCCTTTGTATGACGACCTTGACTAGGACGACTTTTCCTAAGTCGAGTTCTTCGTAATTTAATCCTAGCAATAACATAACCTTGTTTTGCTTTATACCCTAAAATTCGGGCACGATCAATTCTAGTTGGTTTATCAACGCGAAGAATAGTTGCTTCTTTTCTCCAAACAATTAATCGGTCTCTTTGTAACGCCTTAAATTCAGGTGTGTTACGATTTTTCCAAAATTTGCCTACGTATTTGTACATTTGTTTTTCACCTAACCAATTCTGCTTTACGCGACATCTAGGTTTAGTGTTGTAGACTGGAATACAGTCTTTAGTAGTAAGCGAAAACTATTGCTTTTTATGTCTTTCTAAGAGGTAGATAAATTAATAATTTGAAAAGAAAAGTGACTTCTATTGGCTTTATATGGTTCTGAGGAATAAACAATGGTGAAAGGGAAATTTATGGTTGCTGTTGCAGCAATACTTGAGAATCATAAGGGTGAGATTCTCCTTATAAAACGGAGTTCCCATATGGAATATCCAGATTGCTGGGAAGACATTGGAGGACGATTGGAGCAATCGGAATCACCAGAAGATGGTTTACGAAGAGAGATTTTCGAAGAAACAGGAATTGAAGATATTGAAATTGTGAAACCATTAACTATGTTCCATGTTTTTAGATATAACGAGAAAAAGGCTGAAAATGAATTAATGGGTATATCATACTGGTGTAAAACAAAAACGTCAGAAGTAATACTCTCTGATGAGCACACTGATCATAAATGGCTTGCACCACAGAGTGCTTTGGAGCTAGCAGGTCACCCAGCACTTAAACGATACATCATGCTCTATATGCAGGAAAAGCAAATTGATCACAAAGTAATTTTCCATGAGTTGCAGGAGGAAGATTGAAATGTCTGAGGAAGTAGGTCAGTTCACTTTCTGTGTAGCAGCTCTTTTAGAGAATCTAGATGGTGAAATTCTTTTAATTAAACGAGCACCCGATAATCCACCAGTAAATATCTGGGATGTAGTAGGTGGTGCTGTTGAGCAATTTGAGGATCCATTCGAGGGACTTAAAAGAGAAATATTTGAGGAAACAGGTATCAGTGAATATGTAATTATTAAAGCACTAGATGTTTTTCATTGGTATCAAGAAGAGCCAATGTGGGATATGATCGGTTTAACCTTCTGGTGCAAAACAAAAACAAGAGAAATAATTCTCTCTGATGAACATATGGAGTACAAGTGGTTGACACCAGAAGATGCGCTGAAAATTTCAAACCATCAAATTGTTACAAGTAATCTGAAACAATTCATTAAGGAAAAGAATGAATTGAAATAAACTAGATAGTTGATTTTCTGAATGGTCACTTAAATAGCAAATATTACCACATCTACTTTATGTTGTGACCAGAATATAACAAGTTCAGATAATATTGGTGATTAAATATGACAGTTACATTAAGAGAAATTACTATAGAGAATTTTGTTGATGCTATAAAATTAGAAGTAAAAGAGGATCAAACAAATTTCGTGGCATCAAATGCAGCAAGTATAGCTCAATCAAAATTTCATACTTTTTTGGAGTGTTACGGAATTTATGAAGATGAGAAGATGGTTGGATTCTCAGCATTTGGTAAAAATCCAGAAGATGGAACAATCTGGCTGGTAAGACATATGGTGGATAAGAATTTCCAAGGGAAGGGTTATGGAAAAGCAGGATTAAAAACGGTCATAAAATTTCTGAAAGACAAATATTCTTGCACTGAAATTTATCTAGATGTAGCAGAAGAAAATGAAATTGCTACTAATCTATATATTAAAGCAGGATTCAAATTAACCGGTAAAAGACATGAGCATAGTCCTATATACAAACTAGACTTAGCTGATTACTCAGAAGATTAATAGAACTAGTGGAGAGGAAAATAGTC
>JABLTI010000097.1 GCA_013166835.1 Promethearchaeati archaeon
GAACGAGTTGCTAAGAACCAGGAAGCAGAAACTATAGCTGCTGTAAGAGTATCCCCATGAGGGATTGGTAATACCACTCTATCTGGATATTCTTTTCTCAACCATTTTCCTATTGCTCCTACTTTGTAAAAAATCTCTACAGATTTTTGCATCAAGTCGCCTTTTATTTGCAAGTCAATCAAGGGATTCATTTGGAACTCTTTAATGCCATACCCTAATAAATCATCAAAATGTTGTCCAGTTGTAGCACAAATTACAGGAATATTTTTCTTGTTAGCCCAATAGATAAGCGGTGCTTGCTTGTAGAAATCTGGTTTAGTTCCAATTGCAACCATCAAGACCCATTTGTTCTTGTCGGATCCATCGATAACTTTTCTGATTTCCTTTTCATTTACTTTTGGTGGAATGAAATCTGGTTCGGGATAATTGAAAGGTTTCATTAACGACACTTTTCCTTTTATTTAATATCTGAGATACGGTATAAAGTCCTTGCTTTAGTAATATAATTTTTGTTGATTTCTCACAAAGAAACACTTTTTCTGAGCATTTCAATGTTGATTTTACCTGCTGAGAAAGTTTTTCCGGAATTAACATTGTTAATAGTTAATTTTGCAGGAGCAAATAATGCTGGATCAATCTTGTAGAAATCGCCTTGTACTTTTTTCACTACATCGAAAAATAATGAGCCATAGCTGGATGAATTTGACGAGATAGCTTTATCTAAGAACTCCTTTAGCTCTGAATCATCTTTGTAATCTACTTGTAAATACACATCAGACCCATAAATTAGCATGTCATTAGTTCTTCCTAACATGACATCTGATTTCTTAGCAATTGGTGCAATAGGTGCTATTCCACATGCTGATTGAATGGCTGTTATATCAAAGCCTAGAGAATGTAATTTGTGAATTGCAGTTTCAATTGAACGACCTGAAATTTGAGTTGATCCTGCAACACTTGTTGTTGGAGTAACAATTATACACAATCCTTCTAAGACTATCCCGCATTTCTCTGCAATATAGGTCATAATTTTATCAGTAGGGTATTTGTTTGTCTCGAGAACAATGACCGTTTCATTATGTTTTTCCTTAAACGGTAATTGTTCGTAGATGTCCTTTGGTTTCTTCGCAAGAATTCTTGCTGGACCACTTCCCATTGCTTGATAACCATCTTTATTTATTGACCAACCTGCAAATTGAGAGCCCATAGTAGCAATTGCAGGAAAATCAGTTATAACTGTGATTGTAGGTAAAATTAGGTCATCATAAGATTTCAGTCCTAGAGAAACTTCTGCGAGACCTCCCAAACACACTTGAGTGGTATATTCACCGGCCAAGAAACCTCCTTGTGCCTTCACTCCCAAGTCAAAAATTGATGGACCTATATCAGTATCTACAAGTATCCCTCTCAGGATTTCCTCCATTTCAAGCATTTCATCAAATAATTCTACAGCAGCTTCGTTCATGTTGGTCTCTATAATTTTTTTCTTATTTGACAAGGAATTTTCACCTTTTGCTTCTTCTTTGATTGCTTTTCATAAATCTTTCAAATTAATCTTAATACTACCCAATTCTCCATTATAATTTGAGCTTGTTATCTGAATGATCTTTTCATTATCTTTTACTGCTGTAATTGCATGCTTCATAGCTAATTTTAAGTCTTGTTCACTTGTAGCATTAATAACAATCTCATAGACACAGTGTGCATTTTTTGGCACTAAACTATTATCAATTTTATCTACAAGTGTGGGGCAGAATTGATGATTTGTTGACTCATTCAAAAATGAGTACTTTGAACCTATCTTTGATCCTGAACGACAAATTCCTCCTGGGAAGGAGGTTATTGCTTTTGCAGTTGAATCCTGTATTTTCTTTACTGCTAATTTAGCAGCAGCAAGTGTTTCAATAGTCGATTCTCCAACAAGGATAATAAGACCTCCAGCTATGCCTTTTGCAAAATTAAATGATTCATCAATCAGAAAAGAACCATCCATGACGGGAATTTCCCACATATCTCGTCCATATTTTGAAATCTTCTTCTGATGACCATCACCAAAGTACGAAATGAGCTTTCCGACTGGTTCATTCTTCTCTCCCTCTTCTAAGTAATTAAAAACAGAAGTTGTGGGTGCAGTCATTGCACTTTGAGAAATTCGAGCTAAAAGCTCGTCTTTCATAAGCTTACTTCGTTTCGTCCAGATTTGAATGATAATGCCAGGACGATTATCTGGAGTTTCTTTTGCTGGAACAATTCTTTCAATTCCCGCTTCAGCAGAACACATAATAATACTTGTAGCGAAACCCACAGTACTTTGAGCAGCTTCCAAAACTGTTTCTTCATCAATTGCGGTAATTAGGATCCGAGAAAACCACATTTTAAAGCATTCTGAAAAAGTGTCAATAATTTTATCCTTAGACATAATTTTAGCTCCATTTTTTCTTCAAGATTTAGCTCTTTTTTCATGTGCGAGAATATGAGAATTAAACACATTTTGCCACCTAAATTCTAAAATTAAAGGTACAATTCCTATTGTTAGAAATGTCAAGAAAATGAATACAAGCATAGCTTTGTAACCTTCAGGGCAATTTGCTTTATTTTTTGTATTTGATGTGGCGATATGCTCATGCAAAAGATGATATTTGACATATACTGAGTAAATTGGCAGGAAGAAGAGAAAGACAAACATTGTGGTTGGATTATTCCTTGTCGGATATGCCTCTAATTCAAAATTGAGAACCTTTTGATAGTGATCTTCTAAATCCCTGAAAAGCCAAAGATAATAAAAGAGATAGTAAATTCCAAAGGTAAGTACAGAGAATACTAGTACTCGTCTGTATCTCCTAGTTGTTCCATATTTATATTGTTGTGGCATATCTTCATCTCCAAATACTAACTACTAATTAATGATAAGAGAGGAAAAAGAAAAGGATTTTTCTCCTTCCTTAAATAGTTACTTTACTTTAGCATCTCACTAGTTTTCAAGCTTTTCCAAGCTTCTGCCTCTCCCCGTTTGATTTTCTTAAACTCGGGTATGTGTCTTAAAACCAAAACTAACCATCCAGCTAAAGCGTATAATAATATAAATTGCCATCCCAATCCATCCATGAAATAAGTGTGGGGCCAAAAAGCTGCTGGTAAGCCAAATTTGAATGAACCTCCTGGAACAAATAAATCGATAAAATACCAGAATGGTGTTACTAATGTTGCTGCCCAACATGCTCCTATTCCTGAAAACCCTGAGAGTTTTATAAGTACAAATAAGAAGAATATCCACACAAATGCGGTAGGCCAATAAAAGTAGAATAGTAATCCTACATAGGTTCCTAGTCCTTTCCCACCTTTAAATTTAAGGTACGGCATCCAACAGTGACCAACGACAGCAAGTATACCTGCAAGAATAACATAATACTCAGTAAATGTTCCTGGCTCTCCTGATAATGGAGAGATTAAATATTCCACAATAGCAGCTGCAATCATACCCTTTGTTCCATCAATCCCGAAGGTTATAAAACCCCAAGGCCAAAGACCTGCAGCTCTTATAGTATTTCTAGTACTAACAGAACCAGATCCAAATTCTCGTGGATCAATTCCTACCACAAGTTTTGATACTATATAAGCAGTCGGAAAACTTCCTATGAGTAATCCGATAATAGGTGAAACAATAAATGGCCAAATAATTGTAATAGACAATATGAATCACTAATGCGATTCTATTGAATACTACTTTAAAAAAAATTCGCTTATAAGGTTTTGTAGAAGAAAAAATGAAAAAAAAGTGAGATATCCTAGATTAAGAGGACATTCTTTTTCTCAAGTTTTATTAAGGCAGCTTTATCTAATTCTATCATACGTTCCTCAATAGTTTCCTCAGTAAGATTAAGTATTAATGATAAATCCTCTATTGTTGATTCTCCACCACGAGATGCAAGTGATTGTATGATTCGTTGATCAATTCGTTTAGGAAGTAGCTCGTAAGCTATTGCTCTAATTTGGCGTCTAATATTGGAATAGGTTGCTTCTGCAATTGATTTTGCAATGTTAACTTTGTTTAGCTCCTTACTAAGATCCTTAAGTAAATCACTGTAAACAGAGAGTTTTTCTTTTGAGTTAGGAGTTTTCCCAAGCTCAGCACACTTTGTTACGATTTCAGCTAGCTCTGGGAAATCTTTTGGTGTTTTTATTTCTATTCTTGGAACATCAAACATTCCAACGTCAAACATTTCTGGGGAAATCTGGACTTCCACTCTTACAGCTCGAGCAATTTGATAGTATCTTCTTGGAGCGCCTTGACCTGCATCTTTGAAGTCAGAATCTAATAATCCTGATTCTTCAAGTAACTGGAGATGACGGAAAATCGCTTGCTGACCCAGATTAAGGTTGAACGCTAGTTGAGTCAAATACATAGGTTCTGAAGCCAGCATGGAGAGTATTTTACGTCTTGTATCACTCTTTAATGCTAGGAAAATCTTGTCTGGGTCTGCCATAATTCATTTCACTCATATTTCATGAATATTGAAAAAGAACTCCTATATGTACGGAGCTCCTCCTTCTTTGAACTTATCAGTAATCGAACGATATTTCTTCATATCCTCAGAAGAACCTTTGTGGATTTTCCCTAAAGATTCTAAGAGTAGTTTTTGAGAAATCCTAAAACCTTTTGTTTTTAATTTCTCCAGAATATCTTCTTTCGAGGTATTTTTTCCGATGAATTTCCTCACAGCAAGCATCCCTGCTTCTTTTGTAGCAGCAGCTATATCAGCACCAGTGTATCCTTCTGTAATCTTAGCTAACTCATCAATATTTACATCACTTGCTAGGGTCATTTGTCGTGTGTGTATTTTGAGAATTTCTTTTCGAGCTTTCAAGTTGGGAACATCAAGTGAAATAAATCGATCTGTTCTACCGGGTCGCAAGATTGCTGGATCGACAATATCAGGTCTATTTGTAGCCATAACTACAACTACATTCTTCAGTTTTGATAAGCCATCCATCTCTGTTAATAGCTGACTAACAACTCGTTCGGTGACGTTGCTATCATGAGTTCCTCCTCTCGTAGGAGTTATACTATCAACTTCATCCATAAAGATGATACAAGGAGCTGATTGGCGTGCTTTTCTGAAAAGCTCTCGAATAGCTTTTTCAGATTCACCTACCCATTTACTCATAACTTCAGGACCCTTAATACTGATGAAATTTGCTTCACTTTCCGTAGCAACAGCTTTTGCTAAGAGAGTTTTACCAGTTCCCGGAGGTCCAAATAATAGGATTCCTTTTGGTGGTTCAACACCTGCTTCCTCGAAAACTTCTGGATATATTAGTGGCCACTCAACGGCTTCTTTTAATTCTTGAATAGCACTATTTAATCCACCAATCTCAGTCCATTTAACATCTGGTTTTTCAATGAACACTTCTCGCATCGCGGATGGTTCCACCATATTTAATGCGTTGTCAAAATCTGCTTGTTTGACTTCAATTTCTTGTAAAATATCTGGAGGTACTGTTTCTTCTTGCCAGTTAATTTTGGGCAAAATTATTCTCAACGCACTCATTGCAGCTTCCTTTACAAGAGCAGACATGTCAGCACCAACAAAACCATGGGTAATAGTAGCTATTCTAACAAGATCAACATCTTCTGCTAAAGGCATGCCTCGAGTGTGGATGTGGAGAATATCTAATCTTCCTTTTTTATCTGGTACTCCAATCTCGATTTCGCGATCGAAGCGACCACCTCGTCTTAATGCTGGATCTATAGAATTAACACGATTTGTTGCAGCAATAACTACAACTTGACCTCGACTCTCAAGTCCATCCATTAAGGCCAATAATTGTGCTACAACTCTTCGCTCAACTTCACCGGTTACTTCTGATCTTTTTGGTGCAATAGCATCAATTTCATCTATGAAAACAATAGAGGGAGCATTTTCTTCTGCTTCTTTGAAAACACCTCGAATGTTTGCTTCGCTTTCACCGTAGAATTTTGACATGATTTCAGGCCCACTAAGATGAATGAAGTGTGCATCGGTTTCATTAGCAACTGCTTTTGCTAACATTGTTTTTCCCGTTCCAGGGGGACCATATAAGAGTAAACCTTTGGGTGCTTCGACGCCTAATTTTTCAAAAATTTCCGGATATCGTAAAGGCAACTCAATCATTTCACGCAATTTTTGAATTACATCTTCTAAACCACCAATATCCTCATAGCTAATTCGAGCTATTTTCTTATCTTCTACAGATATTGGGGCAGATCGGAGATCGATATTGGTTTTCGCTGAAACCACAACAGTGTTCATTTGTTTTGGAGCAACACGTGCGACTTTGAAAACTATTTGATTTCCACCAAGAATTTGAATCCTTATCGAATCACCAACAGACACTGGACGACCTGTAAGTATTTGTAAGAGGAATCTTCCATCAAGCTCCCCTCTAATATTTTGAGTAGGAGCAACTACTACTTTAGTTCCAGTAGGTGGTTTTATTTTCTTAATCGTTACGAATTCATCTAATCTGACACCAGTATTCATTCTAATGGTGCCATCAATACGTATGATTCCTTTTCGTTCATCTTCAGGATAACCAGGCCATACTTTTGCGGCAGTTCTTGTTTTACCGTTTATTTCAATAATATCGCCTGCAGTTAAATCTAGTTGTGCCATTAATGAATGACTAATTCTAGCTAGACCCTTACCTACATCGCGATATTGGGAATCTGATACTCGTAATTGAATAGTATCATCACTACTTCCTTCTGTACTACCAGCTGTAGACATTTTATATACATCTCTTAATTTTTTTTAATAATTTATAATATAACATTGAAGAAGGAGATTACTCGATCTTCACTTCAAAACCTGCTTCTGCTTTTACAGGTTCTTTTCGTTCAACTGTCAATTCCAAAATACCATTTTTGTATTTTGCATTGGCAGTTTTGGGTTTAATTCTAACTGATAAATCTCTCTCAGTTGAATAATTTCGATCACCACTTACAGCTTCAATTATAATTTTTGTTTCAGTGGTTTTTACATTGATATCGTTCTTATCCACACCAGGGAGTTCGGCTATTACACGAACAACTTTATCTTCAATGAAGACATCAACTAATGGTTCACGATCCTTAGAAGCAATAGGCGCACCTTTCTCTGAAGGTTTAACATTACCAAATTCCTTGAAAACAGGTTTGCCATTTGGACCTACTGACATATTGAAACCCCATAGCATGGGACCTAATTTCTTTCTTATGGCTTCCGGATCAGAAGTATCAATATGCTGCATCATTCGTTCGACTTCTCGCATCATTTGTTCCATAAAATCTTCGTTGAACATACCGCTTTCTTCAAATAAATCAAAAGGTAACCATGGAAACATTTCTTTCCATCGCTTGAAATCATCATCCTTCTTTTTTCGCCAGGACATTTTTTTTTTCCTCAAAGTAATTATTTAATGTTTTTCTCACCATTTAGTGAATTACTCACTAAAAAGTTAATAGTAAGATATTTATCTAAGTAATATTTAAACCTTACCATATTTTTTAGAAAATAAAAAAAGAGTTGAAGTTTAAAAAATAAATAACGAAAAAAAAAGAAAAGAGAATTAGTTGCTAGAGTAAACCTAACAACTAGTTAATATCAACCTTTAATCGGGATAATATTTCGTTGATTTTTTTCTCCTTTTTATCAATATTAGGGACATTCTTTAGAATGATTGATTTGGTTGCTCTTGGAGGAGTGAGAATAAGGGTTCCAAATTTGAAGAGTCCCCATTCAATAATGTCTGGGTACTCTTTTATTATTGACATATCTGCAGCAGGATAACGTTCTATTCCACCCAAAATTCCTTTTCTATGTAGGAGCTCGTTACCTTCAACGATGTAGTAGTTTGTTTGAGCAGCTATTATTGTTATTGTTAAAATAAAAAATAACAATATAGCTAAAGCAAAATAGACTTGCGTTGATAAGTAGACTCTCATGGTTAGTTGTATGGCTGCCAAGAAATCATAAATTGCATTAAGGAGGAAAAAGGTTCCAACGACAATTATAATTATCAATGCTATAATTATCGATCTTGCACGATTAAAATCAAAAGCAATCAGTATCAAGTTCAAGGAAAATATTATGAAGAAAATAATTCCCAATATATCCATATATCCCGAGTTCGAGAGAGTATCTATTATGGGTACACCTTTGTATTTGTTTAGTAAGAGTTGTATAATTCCAAAGGTAAGGGATACAATAAATGAAGGAAAGAATAATACCATAGAAGAATAAGAGCGTATTTTCACTCGGTCTATGTATTCCTCTTCTTCTTCATCTTCTGCACCTTTATCCTCATCAAGTACTACTGCATCTATTGCCTTCTTTGCATAAACTGGTTCTTCGCGTCGTCTTTCAGCATAAGCAGGTGCTTCTTCTCGTGGAGGTGGAGCAGGAGGAGGTTCTTCCTCTCGTCGGAATTCAGTATATGTGGGTTCTTCTTCTTCTCGTTCAATTTCAGCTTGTTCTTCTGAAGGTTGTTCATGTTCTTCGGACAAAGAAATTCACCACTGAGAACCGATTATCTTTCTAGTAAAAAAAGATTCTTCAACTGACAATTCTTTGAGAAATTACTACTTTTAATTTTCATCTCATTTTATTATGTAAATTTCTGTTTTTTTATAAAAAACCTGTAAACGAAACATTTAATAATAATAAATCAGAGTATATTCTCATGAGCATAAGAATAAATTCTTGTGGTCACTGCGTTGATATTCCCCAATGAATGAGAAAAAGAAGGCGGTAAATAAACGATGTTTGTCGAGTTAATGACTAGTAATGTAAAAGACAGAGAATTAAGGATTCGTGAGTCTCTCGAGAAGAAGAAAGGAACAAGAGGAAGGAAGAAGAGTAAGAAAACAATTAGAGTACAAGAGCTTATAATGGATTTATTATTTGTTAGCCGACGATTAATGAGATCTTCAGAAATCAGAATTGCTGTAGCAAAACGTGTAAAAGGATTAAGTAATTATCTCTTCTTTTCCGCTCTGATGGATTTACAAAAACAAGGGTCAATTCTCAAGAAGAAGAATCTATTAAACATGAAATATACTTTCTATGTTTTGTCCGAAGAAGAACGTGGATTACGATTAAAAGATAGCTTACCTAGAGAACACATAAGCGGTATAGAATTAAATTATTTGATGAGAACATACCAATTAGAAAAGGATCTAATCTTCCCACTAAGATTCTTATTCTAATCCCTTTTTCTTTTATTTTTCAGGAAAAAATTAGTGCTGTATGCAGTCTTTTTGTGTGAAAAGGTCAAAAGAACAGTCAGTTTTAAAAACCAAAAAGTTAGATTAATTACAGGGAAAACCCAATAACTATTTATAAAGTAAATTTTGGTATGTTTACCACGGAGATTATAGATTATTAATGCCCCCTGATTACAAGAAATTATACGAAATCGTTTGTGATCTTTACTCAGATACTGATCATTTTTATTATGGACAATGGGATGAGACTTTTTACACTTTAAGAGTATTTGAAACTTGTAAAATGTTAATCAAACGAACACGTAACAAAATTGAGGAAGAGATTATTCTAACCGCTGCGATTTTTCATGACATCGGAAAAACAAAACTTGACACTGAAAAGAAGATCAAAAATGAGTGGGATACGCATCCAAATTACGGAGCAGAAATCACAAGAAAGATTCTTCGTAAGCAAGGTTACAGCAACGGTTTTGTAGAGAAAGTTGTGTATCTAGTCAAACACCATGACAATAGACCAGGAAAAGTAGAGATGGTTAGATCAAGCGAATTAAAAATCCTACAAGATGCTGATTTATTAGCTGATATGGGCATTGCTAGTTTTGTGAGACCATTCCTATACAGTGGAAAAAACAAAAGAAAAACTATTGACAATGTCAATTACATAAAAACCACAAGAAGCCATGATGGTGGTATATCTAAGGAAAATCTTTATCGATTAAACCTCAAGTCTTCAAAGCGTTTAGCTATAAAATTCATAAAAGAATCTGATAGACTTAACAATAAAATCTTCAAAATGACTCAGTCTGAACTTGTAGAGTAATAGTTTAGTTGGTTTTTGCAAAAATCCTTTAAGCAACTTATTTCTAGGTCAATTATTGGTGAGCTTTATGAAGGCATTTATTTCAGTTGATTTAGAGGGATTACCATAGAAAGAGCAAGGATTCGATCAAGTAGTTATTGCAGATAATTTTCTGCTGGGAAATTGTCTTCCCCTGACCAAACATTTACTTCTTTATCAGGACTTGAAGCATCCATGAGATTCTCAGTTGGACTCTTATAGCCAATACTTACTTCTAAATTATCGGTATTATTACAGATAATTTTCATATCAACTGTTGCAGTAGTTAGTTCATTCTTTGTGAAGTATGCTTCAGTGTCAACCATTCTCGCTGTTCCTTCAACAATGCCAGGAATCCTAATATCAAGCATATAATTACGAGGAGCAACAAGTCCTGCAAATACTAAAAGGAGGATTGACGATATTATTAATATACTACTCAAACCTGCCCAAAATATCTTTGTCCTTCGTTCCATTTCAAAAAAACTCCATCCCTCATATATAGAAGTTTCATTTTAACTAAGACTTTTAGATATAAAAAGGTTTAAGTTTGTTACTGAAACAAACCTTAATATTATTTTTTTGTTGAATCATATAGAAACTTAAAATAATGTAAATGCCTTATATAATATTGATTAGCTTATTTGTGGTGATGGGAGCTATGAAAAGGAATA
>JABLTI010000098.1 GCA_013166835.1 Promethearchaeati archaeon
TTATTACTCTTTGAGCTATTAGTGTTAAACCTTTATCATCCGCTAATGTATGAGCAGCTATAAGAAGATTGGTTGCTTTCTTAATATCTAGTTCTAGTAAAGCAAGTTGAGACTTTAATTGATAAATTTCAATTTGAAACATGTAATATTTCTTGGATTCTGCTTCTGCTTGTAGGTTATCTATTTGTTTATACACTTCTTGAAGAACTTTATCATCTGCTGTTGATTGTAATTCTCTTAAACGAATTGTCAGAATATGGAATTGTGCTTTTATTTTTATCTCTTCATATATACCCTTAGCTTTTATTAACTCTTCAAAAATCTCTATTCCTTTTATCCAATCACTCATACTTGAGCTAGCTTTTAACAGTAATGCAGATGCGAAAAGATATCGATATTCATCCCTTTGATAACCAGTTTCTTTTTTATGCTGATTCAATTCTTCAAGATATCTTTGAGCTTGATCAAGTTTTCCTTTTTCAATATATAACTCAATAAGATTGCTTAAGATATATGGTAGGAATCTTTTATCATCTTCTTCTTTACTAAATTCATAAGCTTTCAAATAGGCTTCTTCTGCTTTATCAAGATCATATTTCCAGAAATAACATATTCCAAGATTTGCATAACCTGCATACTGTATTCGATCCAACTCAAGAGTTTTAGTAAAACACTCAATTGCTTCGTCTAGTTTCATTAATCTTCTATAAGTTAGTCCCATGTCATGGTAAATCTGTAATTGCAAAATCTTATTATTTAATTCCTTTAGTAATTCAATTGCTTTTTGAAAAGACTCAATCGCTTTAGTGTATTCTTTGTTTGTATTACTTATTGATGCTTTCATTCCGTGAATTATTGCCAATTCGAATTTATTACCAATATTTTCAGCTTTTGCAATAATTTCTTCAAATAAATCTGCTCCTCCTTTAATTTCACCAAAAAAACGACTGAAAGTAACATCATAGTATTCACTGCGAAATTTAGTTAAGGGATCACTACTTTCTTTTCCGATTCTTTTAGATTCTAATACTAGTTCCTTAAAATTTTCATAATCACCCTGTTGAAACAGGGACCAACCTTTAATATTCATTAGTAAGTAATTCTCTTTTGTTACATCTTGTTTGGTTTGTTTACTATAATTCTTTATTAGCATTAATCCTTCATCGCATGGGGAAATAAGTTCCTTCCACTTTCCTTGAAAATAGTAAATCTGTATTTTATTCAATAATGTATTTACATAAATTAGGACATTTTCTAATCCTTTGCTTTCCTTCAAAACTTTTTTGATTATCTGTAAAGCTTTTTCCACTTCTCCTAAATAAACGTATATTTCACATTTTTGATTCAAAAGATTCAATTCATCTTCTTTTAGTAATTCCTTAGCCTTCAGGTTCTTATCAATGATACCTAGTGCTTCTTGGAAATTACCATGATAGATTTGTTTATTTATCTCCTCAATTTGCTTCTTAATAGATGAAGACATTCTTACACCCTCCAACTTCTATTATGATTTCTACATCAAATAGATTTCTCTCTAAATCTTTAAAGCGAAAAGCTTCCGGTACTCGATGACATCGCCGGTTCGTTCATCTTGTACTTCTATGACTGTTTCTTTAGCTAATTGTTTCACGCTATTATCCAGATGAACTTCTTTTAAAGTCTCTTGGATAGGAGCTTTTTGCTCTTTCAAGCGATTCCACATGTTCTGTTGCTGTTCTAGTTTTGCTTGTTCCTCTTTTATATTAGCAGCAATAGATTGTAAGCTTCTTTCTTCTGCAATTGTTTTTGCAGTTATTAATAATTCAACGGCTTTCTTAGCATTCAATTCTACCAGTGCTAGTTGTGATTTTAATCGATAGATGTTGGCAAGTAAGCTAAATTGCTTTGTGTCTTCTGCATATGTCTGTATTGTTTCAATTTGGTTTTTGACTTCAGTCAAAATTTCTTGATCAGCAGTTACTTGCAGTTCTTTTAAGCGAATCTCTACTATGTGGTAAAGAGCATCAACTTGAGACCCCTTTTTTAGTTTTCCAGAAGCTATCAGCTCTTCAAGAATCTCAACTGCTTTAAACCAATCTTGCATTCGAGTACTTTCCTTAAGAATAAGAACTTCTGCAAGTTTATAATTATGAGTTATTTGATCAAAATCTGATTCCTTGCTTAGATCTTTTAGTTCCTGCAAGTATTTCTTCGCTTGATCTTCTTTCTTAAGTAGTAATGAGGATAAAACAAGGTGATAAAGAAGACCTGGTTGCAATCGAAGATGTCCTGTTTTCTTACTATCTTTTAGACCTAATAAGAAATTATCATATGCTTTTTCTACTTCATTTTTCAATAAATAAATAGCTCCAATGTTTATGTATGAAACAGCTTTACTTGATGTTGTATGTTCCAAAGCTAATTCATTATATTCTAGAGCTTTGTCTAATTTATATTGTCTAGCATAAATAAGCGCGGAATGCAAATAAAATCCGTAAAGTAATATTATTCCTCCCGTTCTAAGAGAATAATCAATACCCTTCTGGTGATATTCTAATGCTACATCGAATTTTCTAACTTGTTGCTTAACAGTAGCAAAAGTAAAGCAAGAATAAATGAAAAATAAGTGTTCCCCAAGGGGTTCTAAGATTCCCATTCCTTCATCAACATATTCTTCACCTTTTAATATGTCACCAACAATCGTGGTCATTTGACCCTTAAGATTTAAAGCAAAACCAATTAAGTAATCAAACTTAGTTTTAAATGCAAATTCATGTAAATCATCAAACAATTTCATTCCTAGAGGAAAATTACCAAATTCAAGCTCTAAAGTTGCTAAATTTAGCAATAGTAGTACCTTTGTTTTCCCTATTTGATTGAGGTCAAATTTCTCATCGTTTACCAGATATTCTAAACCTTTTTTCGTTATCTCATAACACTCTTTGAATTTACCTAAATTATATAATATTATAGATTTCACCATGTAAGCATCTGCTTTCAGAATATCGTTATCGATTTTTTCACTTTCTTTAAGAACTTTATCAGCAAGTTTCTGGCTTTTAGAGAATTCAGCTTTAAAACTTAGTATTTCACCTTGTAAGACAATGATCCGAAGTTCGACTTCCTTTGCTAGATTATCTTTCTTTAGCAGGTCCTTTGTTTTTGTCAAGGCTTTCTTGAGTTCAGCTTTTAAAATGAGTGTTTTTACTTCTGATATTTCTTTCTCCACATCAAAAGACAAAATAACAACCCAATATATTAATTGAAATGATAGGATAAATCTTTTTCTCAAAAAAAATCTAAAGATTTATCCTTAATTCCTGTAATTTTCAACTATTTTTCAATGCTTCTTCGATTTTTTCAATAATATCTTTGTTTAAAGTAATTTCACAAGCTTGAGCATTAGAAATAACATGTTCTGGCTTTGACGCACCCATAAGAGAAGAGCTTATTTCTGGTAATCTTAATGTCCATGCAATGGCTATTTGACTTATTGGTATCTCAAATTCCTTTGCTATAGGTATCAATTTGTTTACTCTTTTTCGATATTTTTCCATTATATCTTCATTGTAATCATTATCTATACTTGCTCGTGATCCCTTTGGAATTCCTTTAAGATACTTATCTGTTATCAATCCCGTTGCTAATGCTTCAAATGTAACCAATCCTAATCCATGATATTTAGCTACTGCTAGAAGGTCTTTCTCTATAAATCTAGCATACATGTGATAAGGTGGTTGTTCTACATGTGGAGGATGAGCTCCAAGATTCTTAGCTATCCATATTGCTCTTTCCACCATCGTTGGTGGCCACCAGCTAGTTCCCCAATGATGGATTGTACCTTCTTCTATCAAGTCACTCATTGTTAAGATGGTTTCTTCTAGTGGAGTATCTCTATCCGATCGATGACAATAATATATGTCAATATAGTCTGTTTGCAACAACCTCAACGATCGTTTGACAGCTTCATGAATGTGTTTTCGACTTAATCCTCCACTGTTTGGGCTTTCCCTCATTTTATGGAATACTTTCGTGCTAATAACTAAATCATCTCGACTTTGTCCTTGCAGGAATTCCCCAAGATACTCTTCTGCAGGTGTTCGTTCCTCCATTGGTAATTCAGAATCATAGATTCCGTATCTATCCGCACAGTCAATATAGTTGATTCCTTGGTTCAGTGCTTCCTGCAAAAGGCTAAAGGATTGTTTCTTGCCATAATACGAACCATGATACATTGTTCCAATACTTACTTCTGATACTTTTAGTCCTTGTTTTCCTAAATTTCGATACTTCATTTTTCTTTCCTCACCTGTAGCTAGATCTTGGTTTATTTTGTAGAACCTCTTCGATTTTCTCGAGAGTTTCTTGTGAGAATTCTATTCCACTTGCTCCAGCATTGGATTTCACGTGTTCCGGTTTAGAAGCACCAATTATGATGGAACTTATTTCTGGTTTCTGAAGTGTCCAAGCAATTGCGAATTGATTCAAAGGTATCTCGAGGGATTCAGCTAAAGGAACTAGTTCGGATACTTTATCACCAAACTGCTCAAGCATACCAGCTTGATAATTACTCACAGCAGCTCGACTAGTTTTTGGAACTTTCTCAAGATATTTCCCTGTAAGCACTCCACCAGCAAGTGGTTGATAGGCAATTAATCCTAAACCATGAAAAGTTGCTAGTTCTAAAATATCAATCTCAATGTAACGCTCGAGTAAATGATACTTTGGTTGTTCAACATAAGGTGGATACATACCAAGATTCTTAGCTAACCCAATTGCTCGTTCAATGAGAGTTGCAGGCCACCGACTTGTCCCCCAGTAATGTATTATTCCTTCATCAATTAGATTGGTCATTACGGAGATAGTTTCCTCCAGAGGAGTTGATTTGTCAGGTCGATGACAATAATAGATGTCAAGATAATCCGTTTGTAATTGTTTCAAGGAATCTTGTATTCCTTCTCTGATGTGTTTCCTACTCAACCCTCCACTATTCACACTTTCTCGCATTTTAGTGTAAACTTTGCTACTAATTACAAAGTCTTCTCGAGAATAATCCTTTAGAAATTCTCCAACTATTACTTCTGCTCTTACTCGCTTCTCAGAATCCATCTTTGTATCATCGATTAGTCCATACAAATCAGCATTATCAATATGGTTTATTCCTTGATTATGTGCTTCTTCTAAACACTTTAGAGCATTCTCTTTCTTTACTTTTGAACCATGGTACATCGTTCCGATACTGATTTCCGAAACTTTCACACCATGTTTTCCTACATTTCTATATTTCATGTAATTCCTCCAAATTCAATACGCTTTACTCATATCCATTTGTAATTCTGAAAAGATTTCATCAACTTGCTTCACATGTTTATTTGAAAGCGGTCCTAATTCCATTGCTTTCGCATTGTCTTCTACTTGCTTAACTGTCTTAAAGCCAGGGATTGGGACTACTCGTTCATGCTTTGCTAAAAGATAACATAAAGCAACTTGAGCTAACGATCTACCGTCATTTGCGAATAATTCTTTTAAGGCATCAACAGCTTTGAATGTTTTTGCATATCCTTCGCTGCTGAAATCCATTCTTTGCAAATAATGATCTTTCGATGCTTTACTCTTTTCATTATATTTCCCAAGCAGAACACCCATACCAAGTGGTGTTCTAATTAATCCTCCAAGATTGAATTCATCAAGTAATTCTAACATTGGCTTGTTTTCTCGAGTAAAATTAAGTGTGAATTGTATGGATGAACAATTCTTACTATCAGCAAATTCCTTTGCTCGAACAGTTGAATCTGTACTCCAACCAAATGTGCGGATTAATCCTTCTTCAACTAATTCTTCTAAAACCTCTCGCACACCTGGTGCTTCCTCAATTTTCATCGAAGACCAGTGTAATTGATAAATGTCTATGTAATCTGTTTGTAGTCGGTTGAGACTTTCTTGACAGGTCTTCCTGATATACTCTGGTGTAATGTTCTTATCACCAGTTGACTGACAAGGACATTTTGGATCTCCAGAATTCATGTCCCAAACCGAGCTAAACTTTGTAGCTATTACCACTTCTTCTCTTCTGCCTTTAATTGCTTCTCCGAGAAGTTTTTCGCTTTTTCCGCACCCATAAACATCCGAAGTATCGAACAAGTTAATTCCTAAATCTAATCCTCTCTTAATAGCTTCAATCCCAGTTTTTTCATCTACATGCCCATGTGACCACGGTTCTCCTTTGTGATAGAAAAGACCTCCCAACGGGAAGCAACCTAAACCAATGGTACTTGCTTTGATATTTGATTTTCCTAAATTTCGTTTCATTTTCATCATCCTTCAACTTGTGATTGATCCATGTGCACCTCAGAAAACAACTTATCGATTTGTGAAACGAGTTTATTTGATAGGGGACCTAACTCAATAACCTTAGAGTTTTCTTCTGCTTGCTTCACAGTCTTAAAACCAGGAATTGGAATTAATCGATCATGTTTTGCTAGTATGTATCCTAGCGATGTTTGAACTAGTGTTCTCCCATCATTAACTGCAAGCTCTCGTAACTCTTCTAAAACAACTCTTGTTTGTCCTATTCTTCCTTCTGTAAAGTCTCTCCCATGCCAATTGTGATCTCTAGGAACTGTAGAGTCATCCTTGTATTTCCCTGATAGTAATCCACCGCTCAATGGATTCTTTATGAGACCAAAACCATTATTTTCATCCAAAAATTTCAGCATCTCATTATTACTATGAATTATGTTCAGTCGAAATTGCGTCCCAGCAAAGTGTTTACCATGTGCTAGCATTGCTCCTCGATCAGGATGATCTGTACTCCAACCGTAGTATCTTATCTTTCCTTCACTGACTAGTTCTTCTAAGGTAGCAACAACTTCTACTGCTACTTCTGAAGTCATATTTCCGGAATGAACTTGATAGAAGTCAATATAGTCAGTTTGCAGATTCTGTAAACTGGTTTCACATGCTTTTCGAATGCCGTTAGGAGTGTGATCTCTTCCAATTAATCGCATAGGAACTTCCGGATCACCGGAATCGAAATCCCAAACAGTTCCAAATTTGGTAGCAATGACAAAATCCTCTCTTCTACCCTTCAAAGCTTTACCAAGGACTTTCTCACTTCTTCCTCCACCATAATTATTGGCTGTATCAAAGAGATTTACTCCTAGTTCTATTCCTCGTTCTAATGCCTGAATTGATTCATCATCCTTTACTTGACCATAAGAGATAATTTTTCCGCCTCTATGATAGAACGGCCCTCCTATTGCCCAACAACCCATTCCTATCGAATTAACTTTCAGTTTTGTTTTTCCTAATGTTCTTTCTTTCATTTTTAAAACACCGTATTGTTCAAAATGTATTTGAACCATTCAATCCCTAGTTGAATGGTACCATTCAAGTAACTATTGAATGGTCGAAACTTATATATATTTCGATTAGAATTATAAATCCAGCAATACAGAAGGCGTGTCCATGAGCAAGAAAGAATTAGAGAAAAAAGAATTACTCTATAGTTATTGGGAGAAACTACCCCTAGTTGTGAGTATTGATATTCCAAGTGAAGAAGTCTTAACTCATGAAGTCAGATCACTAATCATTTATTTCATTAGAAAAGGCAAGGAAGAGAAATGGGTTAACGGAACTAAGAGAATTCGCCATTCTTTCTCCGCCAAAGAACTCTTGGATATGGCTAATAAGAAGCTCGAAGAAAAAATGAAATTACAAAGCATGTATTTTCACATTCAAAAATTGCAAGATTTCGGATTATTGGATGTGGTAGCTACTCTACATGAAGGTAGACACAATATTGCTTATTTTGGTCGTACTGCTCGCGGATTCCTCTTTGAAAGCAAGAAAGAGAAAACCAAATATGATGATTATTTTGCAGAAGCAGGTCGTTTCGCTAAAGCACTGGATCCAAAAGTTTCTGAGGATCTATTCAAGGATTACTTGAAGGAATTTAAAGCAATTAATATCGAATCTGATAAACAAATGAAACAATGGTTGGAAGATAGAGCGGAGTTCATAAATGAAAACCAAATTGATAGTGCTACGATGTATAGTTTCCTTCGGAGAATATATTATCACAGTCGCAAAATGACTGCTCTAATGGAAAACGTTGCTGAGCTTATTGGTTTGGATATAAAATAAATGCTCAATATCTTCAGGGAATTCTTTTGTGATTTCCTCTCTACTAGTAGTCACGCCAGTTAATGTTATAACCATACCAATCTCTCTGTTATTTTACAAAATAGTAATATCTTATTTGCTTTTTGACTGTTTCTCACATAAATTTCAACAACATTAAAGGCATTATTGAGTGCTTCAAATGCTATAGTTACTTTTAAAAAAAAGATACTCAAACTATACACGGATTAAATTAATACTTCTAGGAATGTAAAAAATGAAGTTTGGAAAAGTAACTCCGGAGATAGTCAAGGAGTTAAAAGATGCAGTTGGCGATGACATCGTTTTCGATGAAAAGATTCATCGGATGGCTTATTCTCGAGATTGGTCTCCTCGAGATGACAAGAATATTCATCTGCCAGATGTAGTTGTTCGGCCAAGAACTACGGAGCAAAGTGCAAAAATCGTTGAAATTGCTAATAAACACCGCATTCCAATTACCCCAATGGGTGGCCTCACTGGCATGGGAGGTGGAGCCGTTCCAATCTATGGTGGTATTGCTTTTGATACAAAAGGTATGGATCAAGTTCTTGAAATTGATGTTGACAATATGACTGCAACTGTTCAGGCTGGCATCACTCTTTGGGAATTGAATCAGGCAGTTAAAAAACACGGTTTATATCTTCCTCAAGAACCTGAAAGCAAGAAGGCAGTAACCGTTGGTTCTTCAATAACTTGTAATAATGATTCTGCTTTTGGCATCAGACATGGACGAATGATTGATCATCTTACTAATGCAGTTATTATTACCGGGGAAGGAAAAATCGTTCGAGCAGGTCGTAGAAAAGCCCTCTGTTCAAATTCTGGTTATCAGTTGAACTGGCTACTTGTTGGTTCTGAAGGGACACTAGGCATTATTGTTGAAGCAACTGTGAAACTCATACCAATCATGAAGACTCGAATGGTTGACATGGTTGTATTCCCCTCACTTGATGATTCTATGAATGCCATTCGTGATATAATGCATTCTGGACTTGCATTGGAGTCAGCCCACATTAATTGTGAGAAGCGATTAGGTTTTTACACCCATTCTTATCGTGAAAAACATGGTAAGGAACCTGATATTCCTGATTGGGCAGAAGCATTACTTGGGATTTCATTTTCCAGTATGGAAGATCATGATAAAGTAGTAAAATTCTCTCGAGATTATGCTCTTGAAATCTGTGCCAGACATAAGGGTCAAGCTGTGCAAGAAGTTGAACTCACAGATGGTTGGTGGGCTTCAAAGTATACTGTAGACTTTACTCCTTTCAGGCAGAAGTGGCCTGATTCTCAAAGGGAAAAGAAGTTTGGTGCTGTTGATTGTGGTATTCCTATTGGTAAAATCGAGGAAGCTTACAAATCATTCCTAGAAATCGCTGGAAAATATAACCAGCAAATCCTCGGTATGTGTGTATATCACGAACGACCAAACAGATTAAGCCCAAGTATTAGTTTTGCTGTTTTCGTTGATGATAAAGACCCTGAAAACGTGCAAGGATTCTACAGCTATGTCCGTGAAATGAGCGAAGTTGCTATTGAACTTGAAGGCACTTCTGCAACTTACATCGGTGATTCAGAATTCAAAACACCATGGATAGGCGAGTTAGAACACCAAGAAGCCTATGAATACATGTTCAATATCAAGAAAGTGTTTGATCCAAACGGTATCATGAATCCTGGCAAGAAATTCCCCATAAAAATGTTCGGGTACGAGGACTGATTAAATATGGATTTAGAAAAAACAAAGAAACATATAGATGAAATTTATACTTGTAATCGAACCCGTTGCGGTTTCTGTATTCAAAAATGCCCAGTTTATGAAGTTACAAGCTTAGAAACATACTCCTCTCGAGGAAGAAATCTGGTTGCTCGAGGTATTATCGAAGGCTCAGTTGAAGTAGACGAGGAAGTCCTTAAACTTGCTAATACTTGTTTACTCTGTGGTTACTGTGAGAAGAATTGTGCTCTTGACAATACTCAAATTTTTAGAGACTTTAAAGCAGATCTTGTTGAATC
>JABLTI010000099.1 GCA_013166835.1 Promethearchaeati archaeon
AGTGGTCCTTTTTTCAATCCCTTAGCAATTGCATAAATTTCAGCACTACCCTTTCTTGATGCTTTTGGTTTGTAAAAATAAACAAAATGAAATAATATCTTCAGATTTGCTATAAAGTCTTCAAAGAGATCTCCCATAAATAATTTGCAGACGAATTTTCCTCCTCGTTTCAGGAACCCTGAAGCACACAATCTTAGTGCTTGTTCTGTTAGATAGATTTGTCTTGCGTGATCTGTACTCCAATTTCCGGATACTTTTGGACTAATATCTGACAGGATTACGTCTACTGGATCACCTATGAGTGTTTTTAGTCGTTCCTGTGTTTTAGGATCAGTGATATCTCCTTGTATTGCTATAACATTATCAATTGGTTCTAAGTAATCGAGATCAATTGCATACACCTTTCCAGTTGGAATTACTAGATGGCTTGCAACTTGAGACCAACCACCGGGAGCTGCTCCAACATCTATTACATAGTTTCCTACTTTGAAAACGTTGAATTTCTCATTAATTTGTATGAGTTTATATGAGGCTCTTGAGCGGTAGCCTTCCCTAACTGCCTCTCGATAATAGTTTAACTGATATCACATAAAAAAATAGAGATAATTTTAGACTGATTAACTCTATTTCAAGAATCGAGTACCTTTCTTTGCCACTTCTATATGATGATAAAGATGAAAAACAACAGTACTTATTACTTTTCTTCTTCCTCTTTCGGTTTGGAAAACAACCATTTTGAGAATAATGGGCAATCTACGGAGGATATAGGATTCCCTATATTACACCTATCAAGTTCATAACAGGTGAAACATGGACATCCGCCAATGTTATCCCATTGAATCATAAAGGTACTAGTCATTGATTTCCCTTCCAAACACTCATTTAGAAATCGTTTTACGAAATAAGAACCATCTTTTGCTTTCAGCAGCTTGAATTCTTCTCTTACGGATTCATCCCTCAAGAATTTTTCAAGTTCTTTAAAGTTTACAGTTAGAACTTCAACTAAATCATCTGCAGCTATTTCGGTAACTCTGCGAGTATCAAACATTTCTTGCAGTAATTGCTTGAATTCCTTTGTTATAGCGATCATTATTTTTTCATGACCTCATTGTCATTTTCGACTTGTGTTTTTTATCTATTAGTGCAGAATGATAGATCGTCTAGGCTCTATTTCGTTCAGCTTGCTATCCAAATTATCGGTTTCTTTGTGCGCCTTTAGATAATAGTTTTTGTAAATATAGCATACTCACAACTAACTAAAAAGTATTATGCGTTCTTATTTAATAATTTTTCACTTTCGATTCTTTAGATTGTGAAGTTTTGTTAGTTTCTTTGTATTATTAGCTTCCCCTTAGTGCAATTTCAGATGGTAATTCATGGGAAAAATGATTTCCTTTTTCACCAAGTTGTGAATCTTTTGTATAATTTTGTTGGATATACGATAAGATAGGAAAAAGTAGCATCGGTTATGCCTTGAACGATATTCCATCCTGCGTATCCCCCACCAAAACTCAACAAAATTGTGGTCCAATCTGGATCAAAAACATTTACGAATTTCGGCGCCCAACCATTCAAATACATGAAAGCAGGGGCAAAAAGTAGAACATTCAAAAGAAACATTACAGTAAGTCGAGTTAGAATTGCTAGAACCATTAAGAAGACATAAACACCTATATGATTGAAGGTAGAAGATGAATATTCGAGTTTCTTAAAGAACTTATTTGATCGTTCTTTTCTTGAAACTACTTTTAGAACTATCCAAGGTATAACAAACATAATGGACGAAGCTATGAATTTAGGCCACATAGAAAGCCAACCAATACCCTGTTCACCAGGAAAAGCCATTATAGCTAAGCAACCCACAACTGCTGAAATTAAACCACTTCTTATACCAAAAACGAAAAAGGCTACAAGCATAGGGACAGCCATTATATCTAACCAAGTCATTCCAGGTGCAAAGGTAGGCCCCCAAAAGATGGATTCTAAAGTTGCATCCCAAACAAAACCTATAAGTGCACTAAGACCACCAAGAATTGCTCCTGCAGCAATTTCTATGGTAATTGTTCTCCCTTTGTGTTCTTTCATTTCTGGTAAATGCTCTACAGTATGAAGATCGTGAACATCTTCTTTATTGATATTCTCTTTAGATTTTTCAGAGCATTCTTCTTTCTTTTGAAGATCCGTTTTTTCAGTAAATGTGGAACCCACTTATGTCACCCAATTCGTGATAGTGTCTGTGTATTTATTTTTAGTCGATAAATTATAAATAATATTTTCAATTACTCATAAATGAGTAATTATCCTCAAAGTTGATTAAGAAGGCAAGATATTGAGTAAAAATAAAAAATAAAGATGTAGAGGTGAATTATTCATCCTCTTCTTCTTCAATATCTTCTTCGTCGGGTGGACGTAATTCGCCACGACCAGGTCTTCTTCTGACCTCTGGGACTCGTGCTTCAGCAGCAACTTTTCTTTCAACAAGGTAAAGTTCTACAATGCCTTCATCATCTTTAATGGCTCGCACACGAACCTTTCTCGGAGGTTTCTGAATACCTCGAGCCCAAATGAACTCATTTAGTTCATTATCAATTATGATATCTTCTGCCTTCATGTGCCTATAGATGAATTGCTTCATAATCCTAATGGCTCTTGGGGCTCTTTTTTGACGAGTAGATAATTTCAACTTCGGATAGAAGGGAATTGTGTATATTCGTTCTTCTACCAGTTCATCTTCTGACAATTTTATTCACTCTCTTTGGTCGGTCTTTTCCTATTACCTATTTTAAATTTACTATTAGTTTTCATTCAGTTTTATACTAAAAACTAACCTCATATTTCGCAAGGATAGTCTTAATATCACAAATTGTATTCATTGCAGTAATATCATCATCTGAAAGAATAATATCGAAGTTTTGCTCTAGCTCGGAAATGATGACCAGGTGAGTCATGGAATCCCAAGCTTCATAATCTTTTCTTGATATTTCTTCTGTGAGTTCTTCTTTGGCGACGAGTAGTATTTTACTAACAATGTCTATGATTTTATCGTGGTTGTTTTCGCTCAATCTTCTTTCACCGTCAGATATTTTGGAAAGTCTATGGGTTTCTTCAATTGTTTAAAGGACCATTTTATTGTTCCATCTGTTAATTCTTCTTCAACATCGAAGTTGTGATCTTTAAAGAAGTCTTTTGCCAGAGGATTCTTTTTAGTTGGTATATACTCAGCTTTTATTTCTTGTGCTTTCGCAGTTATTGCATCATTTATTATTTTCGTTAGAAATGCTGTTTCCACTTTTCTCCCAATCACTCTACAACTCATTAGGAATGTGTCGATTTGCCATACCTTCTGATTTTCTTTGTTTACTACAGCAACCCCAACAATTCCTTCTTCTCCAAATTTGTCTTTTATCTCTAATGTGTAAATATTAAATTTCGCTGTCTTTTTATGCATCTCTACAACTTGGGTTTCAGTATAACGTCGGGTTGTTAAATTAAATTGATTTGTTCGATTTATTAGACTAGTTACTCTGGGCAGAGCAAATTTATCTGCTAGCTTGATGGTAGCAATGATTTCTAAAGTCTTGATAAACTCATCAATAGATTGTACTTTCTTCCGGATACCCTCTCTTTGTTTTCTGAAATAGTATTTTTCCCCTCGAGTCAAATCTTCCTTTGTTATTGCTAATGTGTTGAAATCATTTAATTGCTCGAGAGTTTTCTTGTAAAGAGCAGGACTTTTCGGCAAATCAACCACTTTGACATCTGGTAATGCTTCTTTTACTCTTGCTCGTTCTACCGGATTATCATCAAAGAAGACCATGCTGTCCAATCCAATATTGATTTCCTCAGCGAGCTCAATCATGTTTTGTACTTTATCATTCCAATTAATTCTGTGAGCAGCAAGATGTGTTTCTTTTATTTGCATGTAAGGATGTTTTTGAAAGACTTCTAAAGCATCTGCTTCGTTGTTTTTGCTGTTTACAGCTAAAATTATCCCTCTTTTGAAGAGACTTAATAGGGCTTTTTGAAAATCTACGAAATGGTTCCCAGGATAATTAATGTTAAGTTTGATCCCATCTAAACCGTCTTCTCCAATTATACCTCCCCATAAAGTGTTATCTAAATCTAGTACGATGCATTTCCTATTTCTTCCTTTCAAAGGTTTGATGTAACTCATCAAGCCATAGGAAACTGCTGGTAGGAATTTCTCACTAAGTAAGAGTGACCCTCGGTAATACATTGGATAGTTGATGTATTCGTCTTTACCGAATCTGCTAGCGGTTTCATCAAAATCAAAAATGAATATTGCACTATCATTTTGAAATTGAGTTTCTAACTTATCATTGATCATCCTGTAGAACCGTTTCAAACCAATTACTCTTTTTTTATCCAAAACTCCCATTGGTGAAAAGGTTGGTGAAATAAAATTACTAAAAATTATCATGGAATCTGTGCTTTCTGCTAATTTTGATAGAAGATCATTAAGTAATTCGACTATCCTGTCAATTTCCTCTACAATGATTTTTTCTTCGAGTCGAGTGAAATCAACAAGAAAATTCTCTTCTAATAAAGATTCGAGCTCAATGAAAAAGAATATTATTTCAGGTTTAAATTTATACAATTTACTTTTAACATCAATGATTTCTTCTTGAAATCTATTGAACGGTGCGACATATATTTCTGGGAAAAGTTCTTCCATTCTGCAATCAATATCAAGAAATGCTGCTAAGGGATCAATTGTGAAAGAACTTAGTAAAGCGATTTTGATTTTTTGATTTGCTGAGACATCTATTTTCGAGAAATCGATCTTTTGTATCTGTTTGTATATTGACCAGTAATTAGAGTAGGATGGTTCCTCTTGAATTTTCTTTAGGAGTTCTTCTTGTTTTTCAAGTGGTGTTTTTTGAGGGGAATTCATTTTGAATCACTTCTTGAACTGCTTTATCTATATCATCCCAATTTTCATCTAATTTCTCTGCTTGATCTTGACTAATCACTAATGCCCAAGCAATCGCTGTTTTCTCAGTATGAGCAATACTAACTCTAATTGTTATTTTTTTCAATTGCTGACTGATTTCATCCAGTTTTTTATTGTTTTTGTCTTTAAAGTCTATTTTAGCAATTGGTTTTTTAGTTTTGTCATGTGATATAAAGACATGATATAATTCTATTTTTACAAATTCATTGATTGCTTTATAGACTGCTTCTTTGGCTGCGAATATTCCTGCAAAGTGTGGATGAGGATCTTTGTAGGATTGGCAGTATTTAGTTTCATAATCATTGAAGATTTTATTATAAAAACTTCGATGTTCGTCTATATTATACCGCTGGAATTTTTCTATTTCGATTATATCGATCCCAATTGACCAATTAGACAATGCTTTACCCTCCAATTTAAAATCGACGTAAATAATCCCAAAAAGTGAAATTATCTATATCACCTGTTAATAAGCAACAAACTGGAGCATCATGTTTCCAGCTTTTGTGTTTTCGCCAATACTCTACTGCTTCTGTTACAGATGGTACCCAAGCATTATGTTTATCCGCTTGCTCCAAGAATAATTTTAATCCATTTATGTATTCCCTTCGACCAATTCTTATTGGGTGCAAATCAAACATAACTACTCCATTTACTTCTTTTGCTTTTCTTAATTGAATTGTTAATGCTTTCGCAATCTGTTTATCAGAGAAATTGTATTTATCAATCATGAAGTCATCAGACCACTTGCATAGTGGAATACAAGTGTAAGTTGATTTCTTTCCATTTTGAAATTTGAAATTAAAAAAGTGATAAGTTTCCCGATAAGATTGTTGGTAGCCTATTCCGATATCCCAAAGGAAATCAAATTTTTCCAACAGTCGTATTGTTGCTTCAGAATAATTGTTATATGGTGCTCGAAAACCTTTGTAAGGTATCTTGTTTTTTTGAAATGCTTTTGTTGCTAAGTATAATTCTTGTTCAACTTGTTTTGGGGATAGGTGTTGATATCTCACGTGTTTATAACCATGGATAGCAATTTCGTATGGATAGGATTTCAGAAATTCAGTATAATCCTGGTGTTTATCAGCAATAGATGCTACAAGAGGAAAAGTGAATCCAGCATCGAACTCCTCTAATGAGGTAAACATTCGATCCAATAGTTTGTGGAAAGGTTGCATGTGAAAATAGAACATCCTGGCGGACTGTGCGAAGATACGACTTCCTCGTCTTTTTGCTAGATGTTTTATCCATGAAGTTAAACGACTAATTTTAACCATAAACCACACCAAATATTGTTTTGTTATTTTATTATGGGAAATTAATACTTTATTAAACTATTTTTCGCTTAATACTTAGAGGTACTACACTTTATTGAACGTATTTTCATCAAAAGTTTTAATTGGTTATGTAAATATTTGATTATAAAACGAGTCTCCTATGAGGTTTCACAATGGGTAAGATTATTGGCAGAATTCTACGTATGATTGCTTGGAATGCTCCAATTTACCAATTCCGTGCGAGTTTATGGCGGAAATGTGGAGTGAAGATTGGTAAAAGGGTTTACGTTGGAAACCTAGTGTATTTTGATGGTGAATATCCCCACTTAATTACTTTGGAAGATGACGTAAGTATTGGTCCTAGTGCATTGCTATTAGCTCATTCTGGTGGCAGTCCTTACCATTCGCAAACTGGAATTTTCAAGCAACTACCTAAACCCATTCTAATTAAGAGAGGTGCTTGGATTGGGTCAGGAGCAATAATACTCCCTGGCGTTACTATTGGTATTGGTTCAATCGTGTCAGCAGGAGCTGTTGTTAATAGGGATGTTCCCGATTTCAGTGTAGCAGTAGGTAATCCGGCTCGAGTGGTTTCTAAACTACCAAGACCAGGGGAAGCTGCAAAAGATACGGAGGAGAAAAAGTGAAAATCAAAAATATTCATCATGTTGGTATAGCTGTTCCTTCTATAGAAGAAGCTCTAAAATTCCACCTAGAAGCTTTGGGGATGAAGCAAGTAACTGATATTGTTTTTGACGAATTACAGAAAGTAAAAGTTGTATTGTTGAGTCCAGAGGAAACAAATCATGAGAATTACAGCTATGTTGAGTTAGTGGAATCTGTAGGATCTTCACCTGTTGATCAAATACTGAAGCAAAGAAATCATCTTTATCATTATTGTATAGAAGTGTCAAACTTAGAAGAAACTCTTGAAAAAGTACGGAAAGAACATGCAATTATTGTTTTACCTCCTACACCTGCGAAACTTTTCAATGACAGAAGAATAGCTTTTATATGGACACCAGCTCAATACTTGCTAGAATTTTTGGAAAAGGGTTAAGATAAGCAATTGTGCTTTCCTAAAATCATCAGTTCGAATAAATAAAATAAGAAATAGAGCGAAGCCAATAAAGGCAATAACGATTCGATATAAGCTATCATGCTTAAACTTTCAAGTTGTTTCTTTGCCAATGTCTTCGTTTGGGATGTTGTCTAACATTTCCGCTAGTTTTCATTACAACCCAAGTTGGGACACCTCTAGCTCGTCTTGCTGCTTTTGCCATTCTAAGTTTTTTTGGATATGGTTTATTTCTAGCCATGTTGTTGTCCTTCTCTTACTTTCTTTTAAATTCAATGGTACTTTCTCTTTTACCCGATTGAAGCTTCTTTAAAATATCTATTAATTGTTCTTCTGTAATCGGACCTGGTAAATTACTCCTTGAAGCTATAGTAATCAACTGATTCTCTATGCTTTCCGCGAAATCCGGACGAGCCATACGAATGTTTGCTAATCGGTCTCTCGCTTTCGGAGTTAGGATCTGCCTTAGGATCATTGCTTTTTGGGCATCAATTTCTGCTTTTTTAGCAGCAACATCTGATTGAGCTTCTGCTTGCGATTGGATTTCAGCTTCTCTTTTTTTGCGCAATTCTTCAAGCTCGCGATCTTCAGACATAATAATCACACATAAATTATGTATTTCTCACACTAATACTTTTTGAGCTCAGGGAATTTCTCTTTAATTAATGTCGCCGAGGATTTATCTAGTAAGGAACGCCCTTTAGCTGAGATTGTTCTTCCTTTACGAGATGATGTAATTAATCCTTCTGACTCAAGTTGCTGTAAAGCTTTACGTATAACAGCACCACTAGCTCTGGTTGATTTTTCTGGACTGTTGCGACCATGTTTTAAACCACCATATGCTTTCCGTAAATGTGAGGTGCCAATAGGACCACTAACATAGACTTTTCTTAACAAAGATGCACAACGAACGAACCACCAATCAGGATTTTGTGGGGCGTGCTGCTTAAAGGATCCTGTCTTAACGTAACTAGCCCATTCAGGGGGAGTAATTTTGTTATACTTCTTAAGTTCGACTGCAATTGTTTGGATTAAATCCTCTGCAGGAACATCGTAAACAGTGGGCATGTGAATATAACCTTCGAATTTATTTCAATTTGACTTCTCTGCCTATGCTCCGAGCCTTCTCTTCTTCGAGGTGGTTGCCCTCTCCGAGTCAGCATTGTTCATGGTCAGAGATAGATGCGTCTCAGCATCTTTGACATGTATAAAGACTTCTTCTTTATGCTTTGCCGATTGTGAGACTTTACCTTTATAATTCTTTCTTTTAATAGTTATTTTCTCGTTTTTGATTGTGAGTTTCCCAGAGTAGTAATCGTTTATCGCCAAGTTCACCATCATGAGTAAGTGGTTTCGGAGACTGTTGTGACCATAGTTCAATGATTCTACTAATCGTCTTAATTCCTTTGATTGATAAATGTAATTATAGAGTTTGAAAGCGGAATGTTGATTTTGCTCGATTGCTTGTGCTAATTGCTGGAAATCTATTTCACCTTTTTCTTTATCGTAACGACCTATCCTCTTGTATGGTTTCTTCCGACAAATGAGGGAAGCGAGGATGTCAGGAAAGCACTCCCGTAATTGGTAAGCGATTTCCTCAGCTGAATACAATGGTAAGGAGACATTGGTTTCGGGATTGAAGAGCGTCCAGGAAAGAAAACGAAGCTCGGAGCGAGTGAATCTGTATTTTGGGAGGGTTTGAGGATTGACCACACTATACTTGTGCCACGATGCTTCACTATCCAAGGAGAACTCACCAACAAATAGTTGGAGAGGGGACTAAATAAACACCAAGAAAGAAAAAAATTTTAAAGATAATCTTATTTATACAATTTCTATTTAAAATTAATCTGCTTTTTGCTTCTTCTTTTTTCGATATTTCACGATTACTGGAATACTCACTGCAATAATTATTGTTGGAATAAGCACTGAAGAAACTATCAGTCCAATTGATGACAAGTAATCCTTATACGTACCAAGAGTATATCTTGGCAACCTGTAACCAACTAATTGATATTGATATTCCAGTGAAACTTTAACTGCTTGATCATTTAGAACACCCATAGTCCAACCTCGGAATCCAAAACCGGTAACAAGACCCGATACCTTATCAAAAGCAATATGGAAATTATTCCCAAACTCTACTTCTGCAAGATAATCAAAAGAATACCCTATTGCAGGTCCATAAACACCACTTATCTCTCCCCCAAGCCAGCTTTCAAAATAAACAATATTATTTTTCTCTGAATATCTATAATTATATTCAAGTCCGGGATAATCTTGGGATACAGATTCGAAAGCTGAGAGGAAATCCTCTCCTAAATTCTCAAAGAATTCATGATTTTCAGCTGTAGGATTTATGTAGGGATAGATGTTGAAATAAAGACCATTAGTGAAATTATGCATAGACCAAAGATAAACTGATCGATACACAATAATAGAGGTGTACCGCATGAAAAAGGGAACGAGGGTGGTATACCAATTCTCTAAATACCCAATAAAAAAAGATTCATTGCCGATTGTGAAATTCCCATTAATACCCCCTCCAACATAATTAACAGAGAAATCTACTTTGGTTTTTGACGGATAATTAGTACCCTTAAAGCGAAATCCCTTTGCTGAGACAAAATTAGAACCAGATGCAAGATAGATTTTTGAATTCGTTATTTTGTAAGTAGAGACATCACCAACGCTCAATTGAGAATGAACTGAGAAAGTTTCGGAAAAACAAAAAATACATAGAATGATTATTATTGATAGTAGTTTTACTCTTCGCCTCAAAGAAATATCTCCGTTTCCTCAAATTTACTGAATAAACATATAATTAAGTTGAGTAGTAAGTAGTTATTAACCTTTATTAGGTTGCATGAACAAAAGCAACGAGGAAACAAATAAAGAAAAAAGTAGTTGACCTGTTGAACAGCAAACCAAAAGAAGTAAGAAAACAAACAAAAAAGAACAAAAACAACCAAGCAACCAAAAGAAAAACAAAAAAGAAAACAGAAGAAACCGTTCCTCTTAGAATGATTTGCGTTCAGAAAGTTTAAGGTTTAAATCTTTCGTTTATACCGCTTATCACTATATTTTTCTTAGATATAGAACCAAATTTATAATGTATTTAAATGCTTTTTCAATAGTTTCTGTATTTTACTCAGAACTTTTAATTGTTGGATTGCGAGTATTTAATGC